>NZ_JARPLC010000062.1:0-28396 GCF_032350395.1 Limnospira sp. PMC 289.06 | reverse complement strand
AGGTTCTGGTGTCAATTCTCAATTCCCCAGGACCATATGAATAAACCCGCCCTCACTCACCCACCCACCGGGTGATTAATTAATAATTGTAGTGGCGCGCCTCCCCTATGACCTCGCCTCTCAACGACCATATTAATCAGCCCACCCTCACGCATTTGGTGATTAATAAATGACAATAATACCGATTTAAGTTTTTCGTTCTAAGGTAGCTTCCATGATGCTGGAGAGATTGAGATGATGACCGGCCATCATGCCACTAGAATAATAGTATCGATTATTGTCAAAGCGGCGGAAACTTTCCCAGCCACTGCGTCGCTGGCGTTCATCCCCAAGTACCCAAAAGCGCTGGACAATTAGGGAGGGACTGATTAAGCCTTCGCCTTCGACCTTACCGAAGGTGCTATGCTGCATTAAAAAGGTGTACTGACGTTCGTTGTTGTCGAGTCGTCCTCGATACTGCAAAATGATGTCATCACGATCGCTTCCTGGAAACACCAACTTAGTCACCAGACTGAACCACTGACTCTGATGCCATGCAACTAATGTTTTACCACGAACGCTGATAGGCGCTTGATTACGATCTAGCCAGGTTCCTTCCACCAGCCACTGACCAGGTTCCATTAAAAAAGTGTGAGCCACAGCACTAATTTGTTACTTAGTGGTCGGGAAACTGTTGAGCAGATGCCATTTTGCACCAACTGGGGTTATTATAGCCCAATCATGCGATGAGGGTGAAAAATATTCCCTAACAGGACAGATTGACGAGCGCCTGTAACTTCGGGTAGATTACCAGGAATGCCGAGGGTGCGCCAATAGGCGAGGACAGCAAAAGCGATCGCTTCTTTAAAATCAGGATCAACTCCAGCATCGGCGGTGGTGATAATAGGGATAGGGTGTAAAAGCTGTTCTAGGCGGGTTCGGAGATAGCGATTATGGCATCCGCCGCCACATAGGAGGACTTGATCGGGTAATTGGGGCAAAAAATGGCGATAGCTGTGGGTAATGGAAACAGCAGTAAGTTCTGTTAAGGTGGCGAGAATATCGGCTGGGGAAAGATTATAGACTTGAGTCTGGTGTAAGTATTTTTGGAGATATTCAGTTCCGAACAATTCCCGTCCGGTGGACTTAGGCGGCGGAGTCTGAAAAAAGGGGTCTTCCATCAGCTTTTGGACTAATGGAGTGCAGGGAGTACCACGATGGGACCATGCGCCGTCTATATCATAACTTTGGCGACCATCAGATAGATATGCGACGGCCAAATCTAGTAAAGCATTACCAGGTCCAGTATCCCATCCCCGCACCGGATGTGATCCGGTCATATTTGCGGGAGGTAAAACGGTAACATTGCCAATACCGCCGATATTTTGAATACAGCGATAGAGGTGAGGGTGACGGAGGAGGTAAGCATCGACAGCGGGAACAAGGGGCGCGCCTTCTCCTTGGGCGGCGATATCAGAGAGGCGAAAATTACCAACGGTAGTGATACCGGTTTGATGAGCGATCGCCTCTGGTCGCCCTAGTTGTACACTATAGCCCAAAGGAATGGTGGCATCGGGGTGGGGGGGTCGGTGATAAACGGTTTGACCGTGGGAACCAATTAACTCAGCCGGTGGTGATTGTTGTTGGATATTCAAAGCCGCCCGAGAAAATTCGACAGCGATCGCATCATCACAACTGGCTAAATCAGCCACAGAAATGGATGCACCCCCACACAGGGCTAAAATTTGCGATCGCAGTTGAGGGGGATAGGGATAAGTAGCCTTAGCGAGACATTGCACTTGTAGATCAGTAGTTGATCCTTTCAGACGTACTGAAACCGCATCAATACCATCGACAGAAGTACCGCTGATCAGACCAATAACAATAGTCATGGAAGCCTAATTAATCGTCCTCATTGATCAACACCACAATGACGGTGATATTATCTTTACCTTCCCTGTCAATAGCCGCATCAACCAAAGCCTGAGTCGCCGCCTCACAGGCGCGAATAGATTTAAGCTGATTAGCAATGATAGAATCTGGTAACTCCTCGGTCAGGCCATCGCTGCATAATAATAGGCGATCGCCCGCTTGAATTTCCATGGGAAAAATATCAATTTGAGATAAATCTTCCCGTCCCAAACACTGAGACAAAACGTGCCGCCAGGGATGTACCCGCGCATCATCAGGGGATATAGCCTTACGTTTAACCGCTTGCGCCACCCAAGTTTGGTCTTCCGAAATTTGAGTTAACGTATGTCCCCGTAGGCGATAGAGGCGGGAGTCTCCCACATTAGCACACCAGGACTGCCCGTCACGAAACAAAGCCACCACTGCTGTCGTCCCCATATCAGAACGTTCAGGATGGGAGATTTGGTCATCAAGGATAGCGCGGTTAGCAGCTATAAAGGCTTCCTTGAGTAATACCTGGGAAGGATCGGAAGAATCCCAATGAGCATTAAGATGTTCTGTGATAGTTTTAGTGGCAATTTGACTAGCCTCTTGACCCCCAGCATGACCACCCATACCATCAGCGACGATAAAAAACCGTCCTTCCTGGTCTATGTAATAGGCATCTTGGTTGACAGTGCGGACTTTTCCCGTATCAGTCAAACCCGCGAAATAGCGTTTCATAAATCCTCCTCCGTGCAGACTAGCATCAAATCGGTACTCTGATTAGTGAGGGGGGGAAACTGAGAGTGATTTCTATATTCCATAGGATACCAGCGAGTTGAGTTAACAGCAGTAGCATCTTTGACGGGACGCTTGGACTGAGCTAAAATTCCTTTAATAATATCAGTTTTTTTAGCTAGAAAAATTTTAATATCTTGAGTCCCATTTTTTAGATGACATAGTTACCATAGGATTTACAGGTGGTTTTTTGGCATGAATAACCTAGGTTTAATTTGACCTTTTTATTGGGTCAAGTTATCTGAGAAAATATGAAAAGCAGGTACTTTCACCCCGGCACTTTTTTAGCCCTCTCCACCTATTCAACTGTTGAGTTGGACGGCTTATGACACAGCGATCGCATTGGTTAAGTGATAGCCGATTAGCCGATGACAGGATACCATGGTTGAGGTTGGGCTTGGGTGTCATCCCGAGGAAGCCACGTCGCCCATTCCACAACCCCTGATATCTGATACCTAAAGCATTCTATCAAAGCGATTGATTTGTCTAATCAGCCGTATCAAAACAACTGCCATCAGCAAAGCCAAAAAGGCAATCGCAAGGGCTAACCACACTTTATCACTAATAAACAGTAGTGTTGCCGATAAAGTAAATGCCCCCACTAACAAAGCGTAGTTAGTCCCCATTTGCACGTTGCCGACCCGGCGCAGGAGGCGATCGGTTTCCGTCGCCCGCACCCGCATTCTCAAATCTCCTTGTTCCAATTTATCAAGGGTTTGTTCAATGCGACTAGGTAAACCAAAAGCGGTGGAACTCACCTGAGCCGCTTGACGACCGATTTCATTTATGATACTATTAGTTGTTTGGGAGCCATTTCCATTAGACATAAGTTGTATGGCAAAAGGTTGTGCCACCTCCATAAAATTAAATTCCGGGTCTAAGCCTTTACCGACCCCTTCGAGGGTAGAAAAAGCACGCATCACAAAAGTAAATGTAGCCGGAAAGCGGAAGGGTTGGTCATAGGCTATCTCATAGAGATCATCACTAATAGCGGCAATGGATTGCTCCTCAAAGGGTTGATCCATGAAATTATCTAGCATATACTGGATGGAGCGCCGCACGGGACTCATATCCCCAGTAGGAGCCAAAGCCCCCACTTCAATGAGGGATTTCACGACGCGATCGCCATCCTTATTAGCAATGCCAAAAAGGGTTTCCATCAGCTTTTCCCGCAGATTGGAAGTAATCCGCCCCATCATACCGAAATCATAAAAGATTAGTTGTCCCTGGGGACTAACGGCAATATTACCCGGATGAGGGTCAGCATGGAAAAAGCCATCATTAAGGAGTTGTTGCAAATAGGCTTTAGCACCCATTTGAGCCAGTTGTTTCCGGTCCAAACCGGAGGCTTCCAGGGCTTCATAGTTACTAATTTTAATCCCGGGAAGGTACTCCAAAGTCAGCACCCGTGGGGATGAAAATTGCCAACAAACCCTAGGAACCTGAACCCAATCACAATGGCGGAAATTACGCCGGAAGGTATCAGCATTGCGACCCTCATTAAGATAGTCTATTTCCTCCCAGAGAATTCGGCAACACTCATCATAAATTCCCAGCCAGTCGCGCCCTCGACCCCATTTAGGATGATTTTGGAAATAGCGAGCAATACCTTTGAGAATAGCCAGATCGACCTCAAATAGCTGTTTAAGTCCAGGTCGTTGGACTTTGACCACCACATCAGCACCGGAGTAGAGTTGAGCCTTGTGGACTTGGCCCAAACTGGCGGCGGCTAGGGGAACCGGGTCAAAGTTACGAAATAGTTGCTCAACGGATTTACCAAAATCTTGGTCGATGATTTCCCGACATTGTTCATAGGGAAAAGCGGGGACACGATCCTGTAGTTTAGAAAGTTCCTCGACATATTCACCGGGGAAGAGGTCAGCACGGGTAGAGAAAAGTTGACCTAATTTGATAAAAGTAGGTCCCAGGTCTAGGAGGCTTTCTCTGACCCAGATAGCCTGCTGTCTCTTTCGGGTTAGTTTTTTGTCTTCGGTGTAACCACCTATGTAACTCCATTGTTTGCTGTCTCTCCACAGCCACCCCAGCCAGAGGATAACAAAGGTCCAAATGTCAACAAATCGCCGTTGACGGGAATAATGTTTACGGTTCCAACGGTAGGATTTTTCACCATAGGGTTTGGGAGTGGCTGAAGCCACTGGGTTAGGTGGGATATTTTCATGGTTCCGGTAGGGATGATTTGACTCATCAAGGGGAACAGACACTCGCGTTTCCAAAATTGCGTTTCCAGCTAATCAATGGGTTTAATTAAGGATGTATGACAGGATGTATGGCAGTAGTCTGCACTTAGGCTTGGTTGCGGTAACGCTGTAGCTCCGATCGCATTTGGGCAATTTCCGCCCGGAGGTCGTCGATAGTTTCCTGTAAATCAACTGATTCGGAACCAAAGCCACTATTATCAGCCATTTGATTGATACCCTGTTTTTCCGCCTCAGAATCGGCTTTCTGGATGACCTGATTGGTGAAATCACGGAGTTTCTCCCGTTGTTCGGCATCAAATTTGCCTAATTCACTCAAGCCATTGGACAAGATGTTTTCGATTTGTTCATAGAGTCCTTCGGCTAAGGCGCGGCCCACAAAGAAAGAATGAACAGATGGCTTACTCATATAAAAGTTTTGCTAAGTTCCGTAACAAATTATAACGCGGTTCCTCTCATATGCACGCGCTTTTTGATGTGGAAGCTGATTATCCCTGGGGTCTGGAAGTGAAAAACTGGGATAATTCCCAATCGGGTTGGCTTGGTCTTGGGGGTACAAACTCATCCCAACGTTTTGGGTTTTCGTCCTCAAGGGGGCGATCGCTCTCACGCAGTTGATTGTCTAACCATTGATCATAATCATCCTGAACCTGCCGTTGAGGTAAGGTGGTAGGTAAATCCCGATCGAGAGGTGAGTTGTTGAGAATGTCAGGGTTAACTGGTGCTAACTCTGGTAACTCTAGGGGATAAGAAGGTCGAAAGTCGTCAATAGTGGTCTGGTTTGAACGTCTAGCAGGTATGCGATCGCCATAATCTTCTGTCGGGCGGTTGTGGGTATGATCATCGTGAGAGTTCTGAGTTGGTAGAGGTTCTAGGGCTGGGTAATTCTGCCAATAGGATGAACTAGGGGACTCAGGAAAGGCTTGATCAGCATAATCATCCCTACTGGTGATGCCTCCAGAACCATTGTAGAGATATTGATCATCATCGGTCGTTGGTTGAAAAGCGACATCTTTAATAAGTTCTGCTAGATTGGTACTCCCATCGCCCAATAATTCCAGGTCTTGATCACTAATTAAGTCCGATTCCTGATTTTCTCCCACTAGGGCGGGTGTCTCAAAGATAGGGGAATTTGGATCTATGACCAGGCGTGGCTCTTTTTCGGATTTTAAATAGCTGTCGCTGGGTCGGGTAGCTAATTGTTGACTATAGCTGCGCGTAATTGCAAACCCTAACCAACCGGAGATCATAGAAGTGAGGAAAAATGCTAGGAATAGCCCCCATTTCGGAACAGGCGATCGCCTCATGTATTTGGTAGAAGATTGTTGCCGATGATATCCTGCTGAGGTGGCAGAATTATCATTAGGGGTATTCTGGGTGCTAGTCTGTGTTTCTCGGTTATGGTTTTGGTAGGGGACTTTGACCACAGGTTCCCTGATAATTAGGGCTTTTTCCGGGGTAGGGAGGATATTCAACCATTCGGATATGTTAGAGGGACGATTTGAGGCTTGGATCTCTAATCCCCAGCGCACAGCTTCTTCCACGTCTGGGTTTAAGTCTGGGTGCAATTTTCGCAGTGATGGTTTTTCGACACCGATTAATTCCCCTGTGAGTTGGTTAGCACATAGGGGCGCTTCTAGGGGTGTTTCCCCAGTCAATAGATAGTATAGTAGGGCTGAGAGTGCATAGATGTCTGTGGCTGGGCTAGGTTGTTCATTGGGAAGATATTGTTCAAGGGCGGCATATCCACCGCAGAGGGGACGGTTATAAATATAGCGGTTGAGTTGATCAGGTTTGAGATGACTACCTACTCCCAAACCACTAAGTATCACGGAATTACTCCCGGTCGGCTTAATAATGCAAGCCGGTTGCAGATTACAGTGAATGAGTCCTTGTTGATGAATTACTTGTAGGGCTAATGCGATTTGGCGAATGTAGTGAATAGCCTGTGGGACGGGTAGGGGGGGCTGAGTTTTTAGATACTCTTGTAGAGATTGACCGGGAGTATAGGTCATAACTAAAAATGGGAAGCCCAGTTCATCAAATAAGTCTATAATCCCGACTAAATTGGGATGCTGACAGCGACTCCAACGTTTAGCGATCGCCATAAATTGATGTCGCAGTTGTGGGATATTTTGATCAGGGTCTAGGTTCGGGTCAAGGGTTCTAATGGCAACGATTTGACCTGTTACCTGATTAGTCCCCCTGTAGGCAATGCAGAAATCTCCCTGACCTAAAATGCTATCAATTCGATATTTTCCATTCCCAACAGTGGTTAAGTTCATTTCCCGACCTTCCAATTTTAGCCCTAATCGTTGATCTGGTTCCGGCTATTATGCGATCGCCAATCACCATAGTTATACCAGTCCTAGGATAGTCTAATGCCTTTTGGCAATAGTAGTGTGTTCCTTAACCTTGATTTAGCCATAATTCGGCTGTAAGTTTAGGAGCTTGCCGTTTCCTATGGGCTATATTCACTTTTAGAGGCATTTTTGCCGATAGTAGCGATCGCCACTCCGGTTAGAATGACTATGGCTCCTAATATTAATCGCATTGAGGGAACTTCTGCAAATAGCAGATAGCCCAAAAAACTCGCCGCCACAGGTTCGAGTAAAATAGCCAGTGTTACTAGGGTGGGGGAAGTACGGTTAACCGCCCAATTAAAGCTGGTGTGGCCAATTAGTTGGGGCACTAATCCCATCAGGATTAGATAAAAATAGACTGTGGGAGAATGACCAGTATAGTTAACTCCCCATAGTAGAGGTAGGGGTAGCAAAATCATCGCTCCTAGAGTATAGGCGATCGCTATATATGCACTTAGGGATAGTCCCCGCTGTTGTGCTTCTCTTCCTAACATCAGATAAAGGGCGGCGGTGATCGCACCCATTAGGGCTAAAACATTCCCGGCGATCGGATTAGACGCTACTGTGGGTAATTTAGCATCTGCTAAACCGATAATCATACCTCCACTCAGGGCGATCGTCATTCCTAATATGGTGGCTTTCCCAGGTTTTTCGTGTAACCATAGCCAAGATAACACCGCTACCCAAATAGAACTGGTAGTCACAATAGTAGTTGATGCCGCAATGGATGTATAAGATAGGGAAGTTATCCAGACAGCAAAATGGCTGGCTAAACATATCCCAGCAGCAATGGCGTAGAATATCCCCTCTCGTTTATAGGTGCGCCAGGAAACTCTCCCCCAGGTGGGGGTTAGCAATAAAGCCGCAATAGATAGCCGGGAGGCAGATATTAGCAAGCTAAACCCTACCCCCCGCAGCCCCGCTGCATCAATGGCTAAACGCACGAAAATTGACCCCGTAGAGATGGCTACCACACCCAGAAAGACGATCGCTATAACTAGCCAAGGGCGCTCATTATTTAAGGTTTTCATGACGGGCTATCTGATATGGTTTTTATATGGTTTGATGGAGTTTGATGGAGTCGGGTAGGTTATGAAGATTAAGACAATATTTGTACATCCTGTTAAGGGTTTGACCGCGCAAGTATGCGATCGCGTCCAATTGGTGGAAAACTTTGGCATTTTTGGCGATCGCGCATTTGCTTTGATGTTTACAGATATGGGAGAGGCGCAACCGCTGACTCCCTGGCTATCAAAAAAGCATTTTGCTGTTCAAAATGATTGGGGACACTTAGCTAGTCTCAATTGTGCTTATGATACTACCAGTCAGACTTTGGAAATTACCAAAAATGGGGAATTGTTAGTGGCGGCTAATGTAGGGACTGAAACCGGACGCGATCGCATTAGTGCCTTTTTCAGTGAATATCTACAAACTCTCAGCCCTAGTCCCTCTGCTAGACATCCCCAATATAGTCCTGTGCGTTTGGTGGGAAGCACTACCGGGGAAACTCGCTATCAAGACCGTGACCAAGGACAGATTTCGATTATTTCTCAGGCTACCCTCGATGATATTGCTGAAAAAGTTGGGGTTAATTACATTGATCCGCGCCGTTTTCGAGGGAATTTTATAGTTGATAATATTCCGGCTTGGTCGGAATTTAACTGGGTAGGAAATCGCCTCAAATTGGGGTCGGCTTTGGTGGAAGTAATCGCCCCTATTGGTCGCTGTATGAATATTGATGTTAACCCAGATACAGGCGATCGTGATATTCCTCTGTTGTCTCAACTCTCCGCCAAATTCGGACACGCTCAAACTGGAGTCATTGCTAAAGTTATCACTGGTGCAGTTGTAACCACAGGAGAAACCGTAACCATTAATAACCATTAAATAGTATCAATAATTGATTATTAATAATACCGAAAAAATGGCATTCATTTAGCATAAAATAACCCCAAAACCAGCAATTTTCAGAGTCATCATAGTAGGGGAGACGGGTATTAATTAACTTTAGTGAGGACAAAAACACTCCCGACATTACCTCTGCCAATCCGCATATCTTCGTCCAAATAAGTAATATCTAACCATCCTTGTTGTTGCTGTTCTTGGAGGGTAAAATCTACAGCCAAGAACTTTTTATCAGATTCAATTTCATCAATAAACTGATTAGGGTATTGATAGGATATCAGGCGTTGTAAGCCGATGACAAAACGATTAAATTTAACCTGAACTCGCTTTTGAGAAACCGCTTCAAATCGGGCAGCCACACTAACCATGCCTTCCAAATAGGGGATACCGACAATTTCAGCAATGTTGTAAATTTTGCCAGTGCGGGCGCGAATACATTGATAAATCTGCCCCAAATTATAAAAAGGAAAGCGGTCAATTCCCAAAAGTTCTTGGCTGTTGGTGTAAAGTAGTCGCCAATTGCCATCTAATAACTCAATTGCTTCTACAGGTCGAGGTGTGGGGTTATAATCTTCCAATTGAGCGATCGCAGAGAGAATAGCAGTTTTGTCGCTCTCTGTAGCCAGTAAACCTCGATTTTTACCGGCAATGGCTTCTAATAAAGTCGCTTTTTTGAGCATATCACAATGTTTTGGGGATAAATTTGGGGAACCCAGGTGGTTTTCAGCACTAGTTTAACCTGCTATAATGACTACCAATGCCATAGTATAGCGATAAATTACCCGACCTGCCCCTAAAATGTGTCAAAATCTGAAATTTTCTTGAGGCTAAACTGAATGCTTCCTAAAGTTATTGGTGGGCGCTACAAATTACTACAAAGGATTGGAGGAGGATCATTTGGCCAGACCTATCTGGCCGAGGATAGTCAGTTGCCTGGAAACCCTGAATGTATCGTTAAGCAACTCAAACCTCAAATTACTGATCCAGGAACCCTACAAACGGCTAGAAGGCTATTCAACAGTGAGGCTCAAGTGTTGCATAGCTTAGGCTCTCGCCATCCTCAAATCCCGACATTGTATGCTTACTTTGAAGAAGACCAGGAATTTTATCTGGTACAGGAGTTAGTAAGGGGGGAACCACTAACAGAAGAGCTACCCCCTGGCAGCCATTGGACAGAAGCCCAGGTAATTGACTTTTTGGAGGATATTCTGTCAATTTTGGATTATGTGCATCAGCAAAACGTGATCCATAGAGATATTAAGCCGTCTAATATTATGCGACGCAATGCAGATCAAAAGTTGATGCTGATTGACTTTGGGGCGGTCAAACAAATTCAAAAAGCAGCCGGGGGTAGTGATTCTAATTTGACGGTTGCTATCAGTACATACGGGTATTCGCCACCGGAGCAACTTCAGGGGAAACCTCATTTTAGTAGCGATTTGTATGCGGTGGGAATGACGGCAATTAGGGCTTTAACAGGTATTCAGCCTCACCAATTAGAACGAGATCAGGCGGGAGAATCAATCTGGAAGCCGAAAGCCTGTGTTAGTGACGGGCTAACTGCTATTTTAGATCGGATGGTGGCATCTCATCTGGTCGATCGCTATCAGTCGGCGGCAGAGGTTTTGGCTGACGTGCAACGGCTTAAACAGGTGGTAAATGACCCAACTATGCTCACCAATGCAGGGGGAGTAGTGGCGGCGACTCAAGTGCGCCCGCCCGCCACTGGGGGACATATTTCGGGGGAAGAGACCAGACAACAAACGATGGCGGGGACTGCGGTGGGAAATAATTTGGCTCCAACTATTGCACCCTCACCTAGTCCGGGTGTGGCGCAGTTGCCAACTCTGGTTAAGTCCAATCCGACAACGGTTTCCAAAGGGTTATCGGTAAAAGGGTGGTATGTGGGGGCGGCTTTGGCTGGGTTGCTGGTATTTTTGGGATTGTTTGAGCTAGTAGTGCCGACTTTTAGACCTGCTTACTATGTGCGACGGGGTAATCAACTGTTAAACGATGCTCGCGCCGAAGATGCTCGCAATATGTTTGTTCGCGCTACTGAAATTCAACCTAATCATGCGGCAGGTTGGGCGGGTCAAGCGAATGCTTTGGCGGAATTGGGAAGGCACGATCGCGCTTTGGTAGATTATCAAAAAGCTCTGGAATTGGACCCAAACAACCCTGATTTGCTGACGAGTAAGGGAACATTACTTTATCAAATGGGAGAGCCCCAGAAGGCTTTAGATACTCATGAACAGGCGATCGCCATTGATCCTAATTATGCTAGGGCTTGGCATGGTAAGGGTATTGCTTTAATTGGTTTGCAGCGATACGATGAGGCGGTGGAGGCTTTTGATCAGGCGAAAACTCTTAGGCCATCTGCTCCTAGTGTTTGGCAAAGTAAGGCGATCGCTCTGGAATATCAGGGAAAAATGGCTGAGGCGGCGCAGGTGTATTCCGAAGCACTGGCTACCTATGATGATATTTTGAGAGAACAACCTCGACGGGCAGAAATTTGGGTCGAACGCGGTTCTGTACTGAGTAAGTTAGGCCGCCATGAACAGGCTTTAGAGTCCTATGAGAAGGCTTTGGAAATTAACCCAGATCACTTTCAAGCCTTGCTACAAAAGGGCAATGTCTTGTTTTCTCCCCTGGGACGTACTGAAGAGGCGGTGACGATATCAGATCGCGCTATTGAAGTTCAGCCAGAGTCTCATCTAGCTTGGCATAATCGAGGATCTATCCTGGCTGGTGGTCGGGGAGATTTTGAAGGGGCGATCGCCGCCTATGACCGGGCGATTGAGTTGCGGCCTTCGTTTGTCCCGGCTTTACGAGATCGAGGGTTTGCTCTCAGCCAGTGGAGTCAGGCGCTACAGGCTGAAGGAAATACGTCAATGGCTTCTTCTAAGGCTAATGCAGCCCTTGAGTCTTTTGATCAGGCTTTGAATATTAACCCTAATGACCATCAATCTTATGTGGGTAGGGCGATCGCTTTGAGTCATCAAGGACGCTATGATGAGGCGCTCAATGCCTTTGACCGAGCCCAGGAAATTCAACCTCAAGATCCCTTGATTTGGGTGAATAGGGGTTTGGTTTTGGAAAGAATGGGGCGGAATAACGAGGCGATCGATGCTTATGACCAGGCTCTGAAAATTCAACCCGGTTTCCCCCCGGCTGTGCGATCGAAAAATCAATTGCAACAGCGCCTATAACTCACAGATACTTGGCGACTTTTCTCCCCAGCCCTACGCAATGGTCTGGGGGCTTTAATTGGGGGTTAGGTTATATATGCGCGCACATTTTCCCATGATACTATCTTAACTCCAATCCCCGAAAATGTCAAGGGGAAATTTAGAGAAACCCCCCTGAGCATTAGGGGGGTTTGAAGGATTAACCTTTCAGGTAAGCCAACATGGTATCAGCATCAGAGACTTCAAAGGGGTCTGTGGGGCAGTTATCGCCGAAGTCTGGCTCAACAAAGATTTTTTCAATTTTGCCATCGTTAACGACCATAGAATAGCGCCAAGAACGCATTCCAAAACCGAGGTTAGACTTATCAACCAACATCCCCATTTTGCGGGTAAATTCGCCATTACCATCAGGGAGTAAGAAGACTTTGTCCGCCCCTTGTTGTTTACCCCATTGGAACATTACAAAAGCGTCATTAACCGAAACGCAGACAATCTCATCAATTCCTTGAGCTTTGATTTCATCGTAGAGTTCCTCATAGCGGGGTAGGTGGGTGGAGGAACAAGTAGGGGTAAAAGCACCAGGTAGGGAGAAGACGACAACTCGCTTGCCGCCAAAAATTTCTTGGGTGGTTCGGTCTTGCCAACGGAAGGGGTTAGGGCCACCTACGGACTCGTCACGAACGCGGGTTTTAAATACAACGTCGGGTACTTTTTCGATAACCATAGTTTGTTGAGGTAATTTACTAAAAATGTTCTTAATTCAGAATAATTCTGATTTGTCGATTTGTAAATGAGTATTTATAACTATTTTAAGAATGAGTCTGATTTCAAGTTGACTCTGGACTAGAAACAGATATAATGGGGCATGAGTAGAAAAAACTGAGACCAATAGCGATCTGAGATGGAGAGTGGACTAGAGCAAACAGAAATTGTCAAACGGCTGAAGGGGAAAGGTTTAAAGGTAACTCCTCAGCGTTTTGCGATCTATGCTAATCTGTTGTCTCGTGCTGACCATCCCACGGCGGAACAACTACTGACAGATTTAAATAAGGATTTTCCGGTATCTTCTCAGGCGACGGTTTATACTTCTGTGCAGCTACTAAAGGAAGTGGGGTTAGTGCGGGAAGTGTTGCTGGAGCAGGGGATAGCCCGGTATGATGGAAATGTCGCGCCGCATCACCATTTTCAGTGTCGGGAGTGTAAAGCGATCGCAGATATTGCTTGGGAAAAACTCTCGCAAGTAGATCTTAGTCAATTGGGGTCAGGTTTAGTAGCGGAAAGTTACGAAGTGACAGTGCATGGTTTATGTGACAATTGCGCCCGCTCAAAAACCCAGAAACCCGATTTAGAAGAGTAATTCTGAGGGGAGGGTCTCAAAAAGAGATGTATCGAGGGGGGTCTGATGCGAATTGGTGGTAGAATTAGGGGTAATCGGAGCAAAATAGTAGCCGTGGTGGGCGAACTTTTGTATAAAAGCTAGACGCTGTGTAAGACCAAAAATTGGCTAGTCCAAGGTAGGCAACGGCGGCTCAAACAGGAAGCCTGGGCTGTAGGGGGAAGTGGTAAACTCGCTCCCACCTCAGCACCGGGTGCGTCACCAAAAGATTGTACTTACTCGCTACTAAAGGTTAATTGAGGCGTGGCCACACCCAAGCGCAAACCAATTTTACTAGATTTTGAAAAGCCCCTAGCCGAACTGGAGGCTCGTATTGATCAAATTCGCCAACTGGCGGAGGAAAATGGGGTTGATGTTTCCGATCAAATTAGGCAGTTAGAAAGCCGAGCGACCCAACTGAGACAGGAAATATTTAGCAGTCTGTCGCCTTCGCAGCGTCTGCAACTAGCGAGGCATCCTCGTCGTCCCAGCACGTTAGATTATATCCAAGCGATGAGTGATGAGTGGATGGAGGTGCATGGCGATCGCCGAGGGTATGATGATCCGGCATTAGTGGGGGGAGTAGGGCGTTTAGCAAATCAACCGGTAGTCATGCTAGGCCATCAAAAGGGTAGAGACACTAAAGATAATGTGGCTCGTAATTTCGGCATGGCGGCTCCGGGAGGTTACCGGAAGGCGATGCGACTAATGGAACACGCCAACCGCTTTGGTATGCCAATTTTAACGTTTATCGATACTCCCGGAGCCTGGGCTGGGGTAGATGCGGAAAAATTAGGTCAAGGGGAGGCGATCGCGTATAATTTAAGAGAAATGTTTAGCCTAGATGTTCCGATTATTTGCACAGTAATTGGGGAAGGAGGATCAGGGGGAGCTTTAGGTATAGGAGTAGGGGAACAGCTATTAATGTTGGAGCATTCTGTGTATACAGTAGCCACCCCAGAGGCTTGTGCTGCCATTCTTTGGAAAGATGCAGGCCAAGCGCCCCAAGCCGCTCAGGCTCTGAAAATTACTGCCCCTGATCTAAGAGAATTAGGGATTATCGATCAGATTGTACCAGAACCCGATGGGGGAGCGCACAGCAACCCCCTACAGGCCGCTGAAAAGCTCAAGCAATGTCTGGTAAGGACTTTGGGTGAATTAATGTCTTTAACCCCAGAGCAGCGCCGAGAAATGCGCTATCAGAAATTCCGCCAGATCGGGGTATTTTCAGAGATAGTTCCGGCATAAGTCAGGGAGGCGTTTCAGGTATTTTGGGTCAAAATTTTGCGCGATTGTATTGATAGAGATATAATGTCTGAGTAACAAATTTTAACAATTATCTCACAATCAGCAATTGCAGCAGTTGTTACATCAGTTAAAACCAAGCAAACCTCAATACAACCGTAAATGAGTTCACCCCCAGAACGACGAGCGCTAATTACAGGGGCCAGTAGTGGCATTGGCAAGGAAATTGCCCTAGCCTTTGCAGATATTGGCATTCATATGGCGTTAGTGAGTCGATCGCTAGAAGCATTGGAAGCGGTAGCTGAGTCGGCAAGAAAAGCGGGAGTAGAAGCGAAAGCCTACGCCTTAGACTTATCGAAAACCGACCAAGTTCACGCGCAAATTGCCACGATTTCCGCCGCCTTTGGCCCTTTTGATATTCTAGTGAATAATGCAGGCATGGGCTATACTGAATCCTTGGCTAATACACCCTTAGAAGACTGGCAAAAGATTATAGATTTAAATTTGACCAGTGTTTTTGAATGTATTAAAGGCGTATTACCAGGAATGCGAGAAAAAGGTGGCGGAACCATAGTCAATATTGTTTCCATTGGTGGTAAGCAAGTATTCCCCAACTGGGGCGCTTATTGTGTGAGCAAATTTGGATTAATGGCGCTATCAAAAGCCGTAGCCATGGAAGAACGACCCTATGGAATCAGAGTAACGGCATTATGTCCGGGGTCTGTAAATACTGGTTTATGGGATACAGAAACTGTGGACGCTGATTTCGATCGCAGTGCGATGTTAACGCCGTCAACCGTTGCCCAATCAGTTGTACACATAGTTCAACTACCGCCAGAAGCTACCATTGACGAACTGATTTTAATGCCCAATATCGGTACGTTCTAAATGCGTGATTCTGTTAACCATTTCACTTTGTTCTGAATTGTTTTCAAATTATTATGACTATCGCATCCTCAAACAGTTTGAATTCTGCCGATACATCTAATCCTAATGGCATGAAAAATGTAGATAGCTCCAGCCGCATTGCCACCCGTCCGGATCGGAGTTCTTCTTGGCACGGAAGCCCGGAAAACCTGGGTAGAAGGGAAGTGACTCAAGAGGAAATGATGGGTGCTGTAGAAACTATTTTGTTAGGGGTAGGGGAAGACCCGGAACGGGAAGGGCTGCTGAAAACCCCGAAAAGAGTCGCCGAAGCGATGCGATTTCTGACTAACGGCTACAGTCAATCCCTGGAAGAACTGGTAAATGATGCCATCTTCGACGAAGGACATGAAGAGATGGTTTTAGTTAGGGATATTAATTTCTTTAGCTTGTGTGAACATCATATGCTACCCTTCATGGGTAAAGCCCATGTAGCTTATATTCCTAACCAAAAGGTGATTGGATTAAGCAAACTGGCTCGTGTGGTAGAGATGTATTCCCGTCGCCTCCAGGTGCAGGAACGTCTGACCCGACAAGTAGCCGAAGCTATCCAAAGCGTCTTGGAACCCCAGGGTGTAGCAGTGGTGATGGAAGCAAGTCATATGTGTATGGCAATGCGAGGGGTGCAGAAACCAGGTTCTTGGACAGTGACCAGTGCCATGATTGGTGTCTTCCAAGATGATCAAAAGACCAGGGAAGAATTTTTGAATCTAATCCGTCACCAACCTTCGTTTTAACTGATTTGATACCCCAACCCGATCTGAATTAGGGGCGGGTTCACGAATAGCCTGGGTGGAAATAGAGTCGCGCCTAGGAACCCGCCTGTAAAATCTGTCTTGGGGTGTGGGCTACGGAAAAGTGGTGCTGGGTTGGTTTTCCCATGATAGGGTATGCTCAAGGGCTGACGAGAAATACACGGTCTGCCCTCGGTTCCCTGTTTCCCTGGTGGCGGGGGGCGGTTTTCAAAGGAAAGCCTCCCTCCTCCAAAACAATAATCAACCTTAGTGGGGCTAGGCGTATTTCTCACTATAAAAAGCTCGAATCGGCTAACCAGAGGTAATACTCGCGCCGTGGGAGAAGCCCGCACCATAGTCTGGCATGAGTGGCGGGTACAGCATCACTTATAGCATCACCAGGATGGTGCATAGTTTTGCAGCTTTCTAGCTAGGATAACCCAATGACTCAACCCATTAAATTTGGTACTGATGGCTGGCGAGGCGTAATTGCTGATGATTTTACCTTTGAACGAGTTAGGTTAGTGGCTCCGTTGGCGGCAATGGTGCTACAAGAAACCTTTGGGGATACAGGGAATAAAACTATAATTGTTGGTTACGATCGCCGTTTTTTGGCGGAGGAGTTTGCTGGTGATGCTGCCGCCGCAATTCAACGGGCGGGGTTTGATGTTAAACTCAGTAACAGCTATGCACCAACTCCGGCTTTTAGTCTGGCAGCCTATCAACAGCAGGCTTTAGGGGCGATTGTGATTACCGCCAGCCATAATCCCGGTAAATATTTGGGACTAAAGGTTAAGGGTGGATTTGGCGGTTCAGTAAATCCTGATGTGACCCAAAAGATTGAAAGCCTTTTAGATAAGCCTCTTCCATTGGCTGAGACTCCTGGTAGTTTGGAGTCCTTCGACCCTTGGCCGGGATATTGTGAAACTTTGAGAGCCAAAGTGAATATGGCTGCCATTACAGAGGCGATCGCCTCTGGAAAGTTAACCGTGTTTGCTGATGTCATGCACGGTGCGGCGGCTGGAGGACTGGGGCGACTGATTGGCGATGGTGTACAGGAAATTAATAGCGATCGCGACCCGCTGTTTGGTGGCGGCGCACCGGAACCCCTACCTCGCTATTTGTCCGAACTGTTCCGACAGATTAAAAGCCATACTCCCAAAGCTAATGGGGTGACAGTGGGGCTTGTTTTTGATGGAGATAGCGATCGTATTGCAGCAGTCGACGGCCAGGGAAATTTCCTCAGTTCCCAGGTTCTAATTCCGATTCTGCTAGAACACCTATCAACCAGACGGGGATTTACTGGGGAAGTGATCAAAACCGTGAGTGGTTCTGACCTAATTCCTCGGATAGTAGAAATGTTTAACCTACCATTGTACGAAACCCCAATTGGTTATAAATATATTGCAGATCGGATGTTATCCAATGCCGTGCTAATCGGCGGTGAAGAATCAGGAGGCATTGGTTACGGCAATCATATCCCCGAAAGGGATGCGCTACTGTCAGCCCTTTATGTCCTAGAATCCGTGGTAGCGTCAGGGGAAGACCTGAGCCAAACTTATCACCGTCTACAGCAGCAGGTGAACTTCAGTTCAGCTTACGATCGCATTGATTTACCCTTAGCCAGTATGGATGTGCGTCAGAGGCTGGTCACTGAATTAGATAATAACCCTCTGACAGAAATTGCTGGCGTGAAAGTAGTTGATTGTCTCACCGTAGATGGTTATAAGTTCCGATTAGCCGATAATCGTTGGTTACTAATCCGCTTTAGTGGAACCGAACCAGTATTGCGCCTTTACTGCGAGGCAGATAGTATGGAAACCGTGAAGCAAACCCTAAATTGGGCTAAGGATTGGGCGTTAAGCCATAATACTTGACCTGAGACCTGCGGGGAGGATATCAAGCTAGGATTGGCGATGCCCCTAGGGCGGGTGCAGCAGTCATGTTTTCCTTGAATGGACTCGAACACCCGCCCCTACAAAGAACTGCCTAATATTGGCTAATAGCCTGTCCTCTGGTTAAGTTAAGTGTACGATTGTGCCTTTCCTGTTTTAATGAATGAGTGGACAGTAAGCCTGAGAGCAGAGTAGGGAGACAAGCATAATAGGGACATAATTTGCTCTCACGCTTCAGATCGATTTAGAGGTTAATCGCTGATGGGGAAACAAGACTATCAACCGCAACCCTCGGTTAATGATGACAGTAGACCGCCAGAAGAGGTCTTAAATGCAGTCATTCAAGAGGTGGAGGCTTTCCACCGGAATTTTAGGGATCGGCTATCACAGGATGTCCTACGACTTCAGCAGGATAAAGATCGTCTGATCGCTGATATTGAAAACCTGCAACGACAACATCAGGAGTTACAATCCCAAAAATCACAAACTTTATCCGAACGGGACCTAGCCCAACAACGGGTGTGGCTGAAGCAACTGGCGCAAATTTTAGCTAATAATTTGCAACGGGAACTGATTGCGCGTATTAATCAAATACGAGTTGAATCTGATCAACCTTTGCTGTCAGGGGAGGATACTCCTATGCTGTCGGGAAGTTCAGAGGCTCCTGCTGATTTGGCTCCCCAGGAGTTAGAAGCAGTTTTAGAAGGCAGTCTTAATCAGACTTTTCACGGTCTACAGCAAGAGTTAAATAGCTATCACAGCGATTTATCTGAGCGGTTGAGCAATATGCAAACCCTCGAACAGCAGGTTGAGACTTTACTAGAAACCGTGGTAAATCGGTTGCGACAGCAGTTGAATCCTACCGAAGAGTTAACGCCAGATTCGTCCCGCGTATTGCCGCCAGAGTCCGGTGACAAGTCAGAACTTAAGATTACACATAAACCTAAACCCCCTCAGGCTCCTAATGCGCCTTCTAGTGTGCAGGTGGGTTTGTTTTTGGCGCTGATGTCGGCGTTGGTGCTGTCGCTGTTTAATGTCTGTTTGAGGATTCTTCTGAAAACCTCTGATACTCCCAAAGTTATGTTTGGGCTGTTTGAGGTCGATGGGGTGATTACTCCGGGTTTGGGAAATTCTCTACTGATTCTGTTGCTGAGAATGATTGTGGTAATGCTACTCATGCCATTTTTAGCAACTTTTCTGTATCCTGCGGTTTGGAGTGATATTCGCCGATTTTTTAATTCGGGAGACTCTAAACTTATGGCAACGGTTATCGGTAGTGGTTTCTTCTTGTTTTTGTCTCAGGTTTGTATCTATATTGCGATCGGTGAAATTCCTACCGGGATTGCCATTACCATCTTCTTTGTCTACCCGATTATTACCGTTTTGGCTTCCTGGGGACTTTTTGGCGATCGCCCTAGTTTAATTAGAATAGGAGCAATGTTCACCATTTTAATTGGTGGTATTTTATCTCTACCCAACTTTTTTGGAGGCGCAGCCGGTAATACCGAAATTGGAGTTTTAGCAGCCTTGGGAGCCGGAATTGCCTTTGCTGGTTATGTCCTACTCACTCAAATTGCTGCTGGCAAATTGCATCCAATTCCATTTAGTTTGGTGAATTTTGCTTCGATTTTTGTGTTTTGTTCCCTAAGTTTGATGTTATTGCCAGATAATCTCGGGTTAGAAGTTAACCCAGATTTATGGAATCCCATTATCATCGGTGGGGCGATTTTGGGGGTACTCACCCTAT
This sequence comes from Limnospira sp. PMC 289.06, assembly GCF_032350395.1. Lineage (NCBI taxonomy): Bacteria > Bacillati > Cyanobacteriota > Cyanophyceae > Oscillatoriales > Sirenicapillariaceae > Limnospira > Limnospira sp. PMC 289.06. The sequence continues at coordinate 8,134 of NZ_JARPLC010000062.1, read as the reverse complement.
TAAGTTATTTACTTAATAACTTCGCTATTCGTTCGGCTGGGGCTGCACTAGCTTCCATTATCGGCACTTCTGGACCTGCACTAACAGCTTTGCTGGCTTTTCTGATTATTGGCGAGGCTTTGAGCTTCAAGCAAATTTCAGGAATGGGTTTGGTAATTATCGGAGTAGGAAGTATGAGTGTCGAACGGATGTTACTTGCTAAACGCAAGACTTAGTTGAGTTACGGAACTGTCTTTGGCAGTTCCGATTCACTCTTTTTATTCATATTTACATAGTTCAATTTTTGAATGCTATTTACACATGAGCAAACCGACCAGTAGACCCTTTGAGAATTTTTTTAGTAATTCTCGTTTAGTTCGTTATTTGCTCCTGTTTGCCTTTGGCTGGGCTTTTATCCAATTTATTGCCTATTTTGAAACCATCATAATTGTTTTTGTCTTTGCCGCTATTTTTGCCTTTTTACTCAATTATCCCGTCCAATGGCTACAGAAATACACCAGCCATACTGTCGCCGTTGTAGTCGTGTTTTCAACTAGCTTATTATTGCTCATAGGTTTATTGGCAACTTTGGGCTTGGCTATAGTTTCCGAGTTGCAACAATTTGTCACCCAAGCCCCAGATTTATTGGATTCTTTTGTCAATCTGCTTGACCAAATAGAAACCTTACTAAAAAATGCCAATATCAGGGTTAATTTGGATTTTTTACAAGAAGATTTAAAGCAGGAAGTCTCGAATTTATTTGGTTTTGGGACGGCGGCTGTTGGCAAAATTTTATCGGGTTTAGTCGAATTTATTATCATCTTAGTCGTGACATTTTTTATGTTACTTAATGGCGAACAACTTTGGGCATCTTTTCAAAGTTTTTTCCCCTCGAATATAGAGGATTTTACCTTATCTTTGAGAAATAACTTTTTGGGCTTTTTTAGGGGTCGATTAATCTTATCGGTTTTTTTTGGATTCTCGGCTTTTTTTGTCTATTTAATTCTACAAGCACCCTATCCCCTATTTTTGGCGACTTTAGTGGGAGTTTTTGATTTAATTCCGGGAGTCGGTGCGACCATTGGCATTATTCTGTCAGCCATAATTGTTTTACCCAAGGGAATTTTAATTAGTTTGCAAGTCATAGTTTATTGCGTTTTATTGCAGCAGATTGAAGAAAATATTTTGATGCCTAGAATTATGCAAAATTCCGTTAATCTCAATCCGGTTGTTATCTTTTTCGCTTTATTACTGGGGGCGAGAATTGCGGGATTTTTGGGCTTATTTTTATCCATTCCTATCGCGGCTGTAATTGTAGGTTTTGTGAACATCAAAAATGCCGAGGTTAAGCAAATACCAGGCAACAATAAACAGTGATTAATCGCATTAGTCCAAAAATGGTGATTCTGATAATAATGTAGCCGCCTGTTTCATCGTTAAAATCTCAGAGTCAACCCAAGAGTGCGGAGCTTGACAATGGTGGGCAATTAGTAACCCCCATAATTGTTGATTTTTAATCACGGGAACAGCTAAATTAGCCTTAACTCTGATGCTTTTCAGAAAATCACGATGGCAGGGGTCAATGTCGGCTTCATCAATATCTGAAATCGCCGATATTCTCCCTTCTAAATAGAGTCTAGCATATTTATTGCTGAAACAATCATCAGCCCCGGCGGAGCCATAAATGGAATAGTCGATATAACGCAGTGATTCAAAGGTGACTTGTCCGCGCCATTCCTTGTAGAAGTAGTACAACACTATCCGATCGCTTTTCAGGTGTTTTCGTAACCCATTCAGGGTTTCCTGAATTAGGCGATCGCGATCTTCCACCTGTTGTAAACGTTCAACAAACTATTGAAATCGTGGGTCACTGTTAGGGTTAGGGTTACTATTGGTTGAATCACCGAATATATCAGGGAAGTTCATCTCTTGTAATTAAGTTCAGAATACAACCACCATCTAAATTATAACACAGAGGTAATACTAGCCACCAATTAAAATAAATTTTAACAAAAAAATGGCAGCTAAAACCCACATAGCCAGAGTAGTTTCTGACCATTTACCCTGGAGGGTTTTCAGAATTGGATAAGCAATTAATCCAGCCGCTAAACCATCAGCAATAGAGTAGCTTAGTGGCATAATAAATAGGGTTAAAAATGCCGATATAGACTCGGCTGGGTCGTCCCAAGCAATTGACCGGACACTAGCCATCATCAACACTCCTACTATAATTAAGGTGGGGGCGGTAGCAAAAGATGGAATCCCCGCCAATAGGGGTATAAATAGGATGGAAAGGAAAAATAAAACCGCCACGGTAATGGCATTAAATCCACTGCGTCCCCCTTCGGAAATACCTGATGCTGATTCAATATAAGTTGTGACGGTTGAAGTGCCTAAAATCCCTCCTATTGTGGTGCCAACTGCATCGGCTATAAATGCCTTATTTGCCCTAGGAAGTTCGCCTTTTTCGTTGATATATCCGGTTTTCATCCCTAAGCCGGTTAAGGTGCCGACTGTATCAAATAAATCCACAAATAGAAAGACAAATATAACTGTTAACAGTTGCCAAAAATTACCCTGTAATATTCCTCCCAAACCAACGAAGGCTTGACCTAATAAATCTCCGGGAAATTGCGGTAAACTAATGATACCTTGCGGCCAGGGGGCAATGCCTAAAATCCACCCTAATAATGCGGTGGCGATAATACCCCATAATAAAGCCCCAGTAATGCGACGGACGACAAAAGCGGCAGTGATTAAAATGCCAATTAGGGTAATTAATACGGTGGGTTGGCTAAGGTCGCCTAGGGTGGTAACGGTAGCTTCGGATGAGATGATTAAACCTGTCTTGGTCAGGGCGATATAGGCGATAAATAGACCTATTCCGGCGGCGGTGGCGTGTTTAATACCGCTGGGAATGGCGGTGACAATTTGGGCGCGAATATTTCCGAAGGTGAGGGCGATAAAAATTAATCCCTCGATGAAAATTGCGCCTAGGGCGACTCGCCAGCTAATTCCTTGGCTGAGGACGACGGAAAAGGCAAAATAAGCGTTTAAACCCATTCCTGGGGCTAGGGCGAAGGGATAGTTAGCATATAACCCCATAATTAGGGTAGCAATGGCGGCGGATAATGCGGTGGCGATCGCAATTTCTCCGAATAGGTCGCCAGGGGTTTCTAAAAAAATGGCGTTGGAAAGAATATCGGGGTTAACCACCAAAATATAAGCCATAGTCACAAAGGTAGTGACTCCTGAGACTATTTCGCTTCGCAGGTTAGTTTGGAGTTTCTCAAACTGGAAAAATTTAGATATGGCGCTTTCTTGAGATGGGGGATTTTCATTCATAGGGATTAAAATATATCGCTATCTAGGAATTTGTATAAGGATTAACTAATGGGGTTTTTGCTTGACCAATTATTGGATAATTAATAGTTATGGTGGCTACATATAGCATATCTGTGATGCCTATAGCCAGAAATTTAATAATAATTTAGCAATTGCCTGGACTACCGGGACGGGGACAGCATTACCTAGTTGTTTTTTGGCAATACTGGGTTTTTTATGTAACACAAACCAATCGGGAAAACCTTGTAATCTTGCTGTATCTCTGGCGGTGATTTCTTGGTAGTTTTGAGGATGATAGATGGTGTTTATAAAGTCTTGCTTATATCGTTGATGATTCTGACAACTAAAGGATTTGGTGGCTACAAATATTTTGGTTCCTGTCGCGGTTAAGGTGGCGATCGCTTGGGCGTGGGCTAGATAGATTTTGGCGACTCCGTTAATACCAGAAGATATTTTAGAATTAACAAACTCATAACCCTGATTTTCTATATGTCTTAAAATTCGTTTTTGCATCAGTTGATTAAGTTCCGATTCTTGTAAATCATCAATTAACTGTTGTAATGCTGCTAAAGGAATGGGATTACCGTCTTTAGGTCCATAGATTTTTTTGCGCCTATTTTTGAGGATTATATCACAAATTTGTTTTTGGCGATCGCTAGTTTCGATTAAATCCCAAGAATGGATGGTTGTTTGTCCATTTCGCACGTCGGAAAACAGAAAAAAATCATTGAGTTCATCATTTTTTTGAAAGCGACCTCGCGCTGGGGGAATATGGTTGCCAAATAAAACCTGGGGCGAAAACTTTTTTTTGATGACGGCTTCCTGAGAGACCCCTTCCACAAAATTAAACAGTTGGGGATGTTGATTTAAGGGTTGGGGAAATTGGAAGTTTTGACCTTGATTAATATCTCGACGTATTCCCACAATAAAAACGCGATCGCGGTCTTGCGGTAAGCCAAAATCTGAGGCATTAAGTACCTGCCATTTTAGATGGTAATTGGCGGCGGATAATGACTCCAGAATACTCTCAAACTGTGGGCGGTGTCTGGGGTCGGTTAAACCCTTGACATTTTCGAGGATAAAAGCTAGGGGTTGATTAATTTTAATAACTCGAATAGTATCTAACCATAACTGACCTCTTGGGTCATCTAACCCCCGCAGTTTTCCCGCAATTGACCACGGTTGACAAGGAACTCCCCCCGTGATTAAATCGACAGTAAAGGGGAATTTATGAAGCGATCGCATATCTCCTAGGTTGGGTTCATCACGATTAGCATATCTGATAAAATTGTGTTGATATACCTGAATAGAATTCGGTTCTATTTCCGAATATCCCAAACATTGACCGCCCCAATTTTCTAAAGCAATGCGAAAGCCACCAATACCGGAAAACAGGTCAACAAAGGTAAATTTAGGCGGGTTAATTTGAAGATTCAACAACTCTGTTGGCATGAATTTATCCCCAGATTCTAAGTTATGATAATCTAAATAATCAAATAAACTCAGAGGTATACTATGGAAGTTAAAGCCGCCGTTGCTTGGTCAGCCGGAAAACCCCTCAGCCTAGAAACCGTCCACCTGGAAGGTCCAAAAGCTGGGGAAGTGTTAGTGGAAATTAAAGCCACAGGAATTTGTCATACTGATGCTTATACATTATCTGGTGCTGACCCAGAGGGATTATTTCCAGCTATTTTAGGACACGAAGGGGCGGGAATTGTAGTAGAAGTAGGACCAGATGTAAAAAGTCTTAAACCGGGTGATCATGTCATCCCTTTATATACTCCAGAATGTCGTCAGTGCGAGTATTGTCTTAGCATGAAAACCAACCTTTGTCAAGCCATTAGAGGAACCCAAGGAAAGGGATTAATGCCTGATGGTAGTAGCCGTTTTTCCAAAGATGGGAAAATGATTCATCATTATATGGGAACTTCGACTTTTTCTAACTATACGGTTTTGCCAGAAATTGCGGTAGCTAAAATTAGGGAAGATGCACCTTTTGATAAGGTTTGTTATATCGGTTGTGGGGTGACAACGGGTATCGGTGCGGTGATTAATACGGCGAAAGTTGAACCGGGTTCTAAGGTGGTAGTGTTTGGTTTAGGGGGGATTGGATTAAATGTAATTCAAGGGGCGAAAATGGTGGGGTCTGATATGATTGTCGGGGTTGATATTAACCCGCAAAAGCGAGAAATTGCCGAAAAATTTGGGATGACTCATTTTGTGAATCCTCAAGAAATTGAGGGTGATTTGGTGGCTTATTTAGTGGATTTAACTAAGGGTGGCGCTGACTATAGTTTTGAGTGTATTGGTAATGTTAAAGTTATGCGTCAGGCTTTAGAATGCTGTCATAAAGGTTGGGGAGTTAGTGTTATTATCGGGGTAGCATCAGCGGGACAGGAAATTAGTACCCGTCCCTTTCAGTTGGTGACAGGAAGGGTTTGGAAAGGGTCGGCTTTTGGCGGCGCAAGGGGTCGGACTGATGTGCCGAAAATTGTTGATTGGTATATGGAGGGTAAGATTAATATTGATGATTTAATTACTCATGTTTTGCCTTTTGAACAGATTAACGAAGGGTTTGATTTGATGCACCGAGGAGAGTCTATTCGTAGTGTGGTAATGTTTTAATATGAGGCTAAATTAATGACAATTTGGAAATAATCCAAGCCTACGCATCGATCGCATTTCTCTAGTCCATGGGAATGAGGCAACCGCCTCACCCATAGAAAAGCGATCGCCAAAACTGATAATGATTTTACGATTAACTTTACCTTGATATGTTACCCACTGATTTACTCAGCTATCGACAAAATGGAGAAACAATTATCCCCCTGAGATTACCAATTAACCAGGTAAATTTAGCGATCGCCTCCGAAATCATAGAACAATTTACCAACTGCGTCAACCATAGTCAAGGCGAATTAAACCGCCAACTCCAAGACCTAGAAGGAGATCGCCCCAACTATCGCATCAAACGAGGATTAGCCCACTTACTTAGGAGTGGTTTTTGTACTTTTGAAATTATCAGCCCTCTCGACCCCGAAAAGTTACGAGAAAGGGTATTTTCCGCAGCCGCTAAATCGATACCTTCTCCCTATTCTACCGCGCAAACTTTAGAGGAATTATCCCTGAAATTAACCGCCGAATTAAAACGGGAAGTTTTCCCCTCCGAAATTCAAGTAGGACTATATGCAGATCTCCAAGAAAACCGGATTTTGACCCAATTTGATACTCCCACGCCAGAAGCCTTAATTCACCGTTATAACTTGTCACAAGTACAGGGTATATTTTATCGTGCTAGTGAGATCAAAATCAACGCCTACCGTAACGACCCCGGAGAATATAAACTTTTGTTTCGGTACTTAAAATTATTTCAGTTAATGGCGTATATTGAAGGAGACGCAGACCATGGATTTACGATTACGGTAGACGGACCCACCAGCTTATTTAAAGCTAGTACACGCTATGGGTTAGCCTTAGCGAAAATGATACCAGCTTTACTCCATGTCACCAAATGGAGTCTACAGGCTACCCTACAACAGCGAGACCCTTATACGAAGGTAATTAAAACGGGTCGTTACACCCTCAATTCTGACTGTCAATTAGTTAGCCACTATCCCCCAGGTAAACCCTATGATAGCATGATTGAAGAGTCTTTTGCTGACCGTTGGAGTTCCCTAAAAACTGAGTGGCGACTAGAAAGGGAAGTCGATTTGATTCCCATTCCTGGTAGTGTGATGATTCCCGATTTTCGGTTAGTTCATCCTGATGGTAGAATGTTTCTGTTAGAAATAGTTGGTTATTGGCGATCGGAATATTTACGAAAGAAATTCTCTCAAGTGCGGCAGTCTGAATGCGACCACTTAATTTTAGCGATTTCCGAACGTTTAAACTTAGCTAAAGCGGGAGTTAAAATTAGTGAGATTCCGGCGCGAGTCGTTTGGTTTAAGGGCAAATTATCCCCGAAAGCAGTGTTAGAAGTCCTGTAGAGGCGGTTTTATATTTCTGTTTTTATATCATAAAACCGCCTTTAATTATTCCTAATAATCAACCATAAAGGTATTAATATGGCTGGAATTGGTGGGGTTAGATTGAGGTGGCGGTTCTGGATTATTGACAGGAAGATTATTTTGAGGTTTAGGGGAAGGTGGAACTGATAATTGAGTTACATCTTTTTCTAGTTCTCCTAGTTGGTCTTCAATCAATGCGAGTCGTTGTTCGATGATATGGCTCCGACTTTGTAAAACCTCCAATTCTTCGGTTAGGCGCTTTTTTTCAACCGCCAGTAGATATGAATTTCGGTAAAGATTAGCCTGAGACTTCTGACGGGGAATGGCACTAAGTTTAGGTTGGATTTGGCGATGATATTTATATCTCATGGGTCTAAAATTTTGAGTGACAGGTAAGGTCGGACGAGAAGTCACCTTCTCGAACTCCTATTCAAAACCGTGCTTGATACTTTCGCATCACACGGCTCCTGATATGGATACCCTTTTTGTCAATAGGAACAGGGTTACGAACCCCTGCTTTCGTACTTCAACTTTTGGAGTTGTATGCACACGTAGTCTTTAAACTCGCTGCCATTAGGATCCTACTAATTGCAGTATCTATATCCATACCGCGACCTGTGGGCATATCCCAGCCATTACAGATGGGCATTGGCTTCTGGTCGCATCCTTCACCCTCCGAGACTTGCGCTTACACTTATCACTACTGCCTATGAGTAATATTGCTCACTTGTTTATAGGCAGAGTCTTGGAGGGGTTACAACGTTCCGATTATATGGGCATTCCATCGTTAGATTTGTCCTCAG
>NZ_JARPLC010000061.1:0-28856 GCF_032350395.1 Limnospira sp. PMC 289.06 | reverse complement strand
CGCACCACAGCACAGCGATCGCCATGGTGCGTCAGAAATCCATTTCTTCCCTTGATTATAATTATCCTTATCTGACGCACCCCACAGGTTGACATCTATTTTGCCTGATTAATTACCCCATATTTAATCTGTCTAACTGATGGTAATTAAACATAATTTTCTGAATTTTGGCGAAGACCGAACCTAATTCTATTTGGTCAATAGGTAGTAAATCCAGAACCTCTAAAACCCGTTGCAATCCCAAAATAATTTCTGCCCGCAAGTGTAGGGCGGGAAATCCTGGTAATAAATCCTGCGCCCCTTGTCTGATAGCCCAAAGACGTTCTGCCTGTGAGACTTTTGCGGCGGTTTCATGGGTTAAAATAACTTGAACTTCGGGATAGTTAAAATTACACCAACGACAAAATTCATAGGGGCTTTGTTCTTGCTTTATAAAATACATGACATCAACAATACATAAATCAGGGAGCTGGTTTATCAGAGATTTCTTCTGCAACAATAACTGTAAATGGGAGGATTTATAGTAGTTGTAAACTGATAGACCTTGGGAAGACAAGATTAAATTCCAAATCATTTGCTGTGGCTTCGAGATTTGAGCAACTAGGACAGTTTTAGGAGGGTTATTTATCATACAAAAACTCACTTTTTGTTAATCAAGCACAATCCCATCAGTCGAAATAAATCAACCTTCAGTAATAGCTTTTAATGGTTTTTGTAGAGACACCCTTAACCTAAATAACAAGAATCACCAAATCTTGAAATCCGACTGACTAAAATTTAGACTCCGTGTTATGATCTATAAAATAGCCGTTTTTAAACTCAACCCCAAGTGCTAATTATAGCATGGGGACTGGTAATCTTAATCTCAATCAACTAATTAGTTGCCAATGCCTGAATTTCATCAATTCCTAAATTTGCCATCTATTTCTCGCCGACAAGCTATCAAGATTTTAGGAGTCAGTATAGCTGGTGGAATCCTAGGCTATTCCCGATTCAAAAAACCACAACCCACTATCACAGAAAAAGACTCAATTGCTCTTCCCTATAGCTTAAACAACCCCAAAAAAGTTGTTGTAGTCGGTGCCGGATTAGCAGGTTTAGCCTGTGCCTACGAACTCAGCCAACGGGGGTTTGCAGTGACCTTATTGGAACGATCGCCCCAACTCGGTGGCAAAATTGCCAGTTGGCCGATTCAGGTAGGAAACCAGACGTTTATGATGGAACATGGGTTCCACGGTTTTTTCCCCCAGTATTATAACCTGAACAGCATCATTGAGGAACTCCACATCAGAGATAATTTTTTATCTCTTAAATTCTACTCGGTAGTTCTGAGAAATAACACTTATGATCCGGAAGTGTTTCGCCCCAATCATTCAGCCTTTCCCTGGAATATAGTAGATTTAGCGATCGCATCACCCAACCGACTCCGGTGGGGAATTAACCTCACTAAACGCCAACACTGGGAAGTTTTCCGAGAAATTGGTGGTTTTGCTATTCCCGACAGCTTTGAAAGACTAGATCAGATTTCCGTCAGCGACTGGGTAAAGGGAGAATTTCCCCAGGGTCTTTATGACTTGTACTTTCTCCCCTTCGCTAAGTCTAGCCTAAATGCGCCGGATTCTCTGAGTGCGGGAGAACTTATGCAGTTTTTCCATTTCTACTTTTTCGGGAACCCAGAAGGACTAGCCTTTGACGGGACTCGCGAAGATATGGGTAGCAGTCTCGTCCAACCCATAGCCGATGCAATTATTGCTAAAGGGGGTAAAATTATCACCGGAGTCGCAGTCTCTGAGGTGAAATGGCGGGACGGACAAATTGACTCCCTCACCTACACCACCGGAGACCGTCACGGGTTAGCACCTTTTTGGGTAGATCGCCATGTCAGTTTAGGAAACACTGGGGAATATTTTGGCGCGGCGGATGAAGTTTATGCTGTTAACCCCGACAAAACGGAAGCCATTTCCCTCACCTGTACTCACCAAGGTTGTACAGTTAATCAGGAGTCTGATGGACGTTTTTACTGTCCCTGTCATGGCGCTATTTATGATCAACAGGGTCGGGTGATTTCTGGTCCCCCTAAACAGGATTTACCCCGCTTTAAGGTTCTCCAATATGACACTACTCGCCTACAGTTAATTGCTGAAAATAACAAACCCCCCAAGGGTAGGGGGGATAATAGGGAGCTAAAACAGGAGGTAAGCTCGCTCTACTCTAAAATGGCGGATTCTGAACTTTCCGTTACATCTGTTACACAATCTACGATTAGTTTAGCAGCGGACTATTACATATTTGCTACTGATGTTCCGGGGGTTAAATCTTTATTTTCGCTGTCTGCAGGGGATGTTAACCCACAGGTTCAACAACAGATCGAAAAATTAGCGATCGCTGACCCCTTTGCGGTGTGTCGATTCTGGTTTGACCGCGATTTTCCCTGGGAACATAGCGATTTTACCTCGGTATCGGGTTATCAATTAACCGATAGCATTACCCTATATCATCGCCTTCAAGACACTTATAAACAGTGGCATCAACAGACCGGAGGAAGTGTGGTAGAACTCCACGCCTACTGCTATAAAGAAGCGGATTTCCCCACTCAATCAGCCTTGCTGACTACCTTTGAACAAGAACTATATGAAATAGTCCCGGAACTGCAAAATGCCACGCTATTACATCGAGAATTAGTCAATCAAAAGAACTTTTCCGGCTATCCACCGGGTAGTTATAGCGATCGCCCTTGCACAAATTCCGGTGTTCCTAATCTCCAATTTGCGGGAGATTGGGTAAAAATGCCTTTTCCCTGTGGTTTAATGGAAAGGGCGGTTAGTAGTGGCTTATTGGCAGCCAATCATATTATACACGAAGAAGGATTGCAAAGGCGGCCATTATTATCAGTCCATCCCAAGGGGATTTTCAGCATTTAACATCACACATAAAAACCTTGACAATTGGAGTAATTTGTGATAATAAACAACCCAGAAATTGAGGTTATTTGTTAAGTGCATCGATGGAAAACCTCATGAAACCTAGTATTGGTATCACCACCCATAATTATGACAAATAAACCAGAACCCAACCCCAACTCAGAAACTGACTATCAATTAGACAGAGATATTCTTTCGGGTCGTCAATTCACCTTGGCTGATGTTATCGGTAGGGAAGGAGGCAGTTTTTTAAAGGGGGAATCACCCATCCCCATTTTAACCCAGGCTATCAATGAAATCAATGGATTTATTAGCAAAAATCTTTCGGACTCCCCTGGTGCATTAAAAATGGTTTTGCAGACTTGGGTAAAAAATGATTCAGGAGTTACAAAAAAGGTAAATCAACCCCTAATAGCGTTGCGCGATATCCTAGAATCCATTACCTCTAATTTAGAATTACTGTATGAATTTGTGCGACAAGTTGATTTTAAATGGGGACAAATGTATGATGAATTACCTCACTTTCAGCAACCCGGACAAGAACCCCATCCTGATGATGAATATACCCATGAATCGGTCAAAAAACAATTAACTGACTTATTAGAAAAGGTGAATAATCACCTATCAATATAAACCGGGGTTAATTCGGGCAAGAATATGGTCTATATGCCGACATATACAGCAGCTTTTAATATAGGGATAGGGGGCTGTTTAAGTAACCTTTAATAGAAAGGCTTGATGACAGGTAGGAAGTCACAAAAAACGGGTTTCTGGCGTTTAGGGCTAAGTCTTAATTTCCCTAGCCCAAATGTTCATAGAAACCCGATATTAAGGTGGCGATTTAACTTTCGTCGATCGCCTATGACTTCCTATGGTGTCCGCCAGAATTTAGTAGATAAAAATACCTCCAGTTGATTGAATATTAACAGTGCGTAACCCAGCTTGGTCGCCACTAGGTCTGACTGTGAGGGTGATGTTGTTATTAACAACTTCGAGGTTATATTGCAGACTCAAAGAAGCAACTAAGGGGTTAATCACGACATAAGAATCTAGGGGAAGGTTGTTATAACTAATACTTTGTCCATTAGCTAAATTGGCGGTTCCCGTGGTGGTCAAACCATACTCCAGGGTAACACTAGATTGATTAACGAGGGTTAGGTTAACCGACTGTTGTGGATTAATTCGGGCGACAGGTTGCCAAGGTCCGGGGTTATAGGTAGAAGCTGCTGGGGGATTTTGGGCTAGAATAACTCCTGTAATTGTTTCGGAAGCATTAAGGGTTTTTGGCTGTACTACCAATGATAAACACAAGGTAGTTGCTACACCCAGTCCGACTACATTAAGATGACGGTTCATTTTATGATTCTCCTGAATACAGGCTAACATCAAGTGCGAGGAGTTATCTGTATTATTGCCCAATCTGGATGTTTTGGATAGCCAATTAACTAGGAGTTTATTGGAGGTGGGCGAAAACAGTGGCTTTTTGTACGCCATTTTCCCGACCCCTGGCGCTGATAGTAAGCGATCGCAAATGATTAAAGAAGGGTTGGGCGGATAATTCCACCAATCTTAGTAAAGGCATTTGTTGGCGTAAAATTGGCCGACTGACATCCCAATCAATATAAAAATAGCCATCATTTTTTCCAGAGAGTAATTTGATGCTATTGCTAAATTCGGGATTAGTCAGAATGTTTCCAGTTTCCACCCTATGGATAGCTGCATCCATCGCCTCAACAGAAGTGGTAAAAATTTCATAATCCCCAACCGTCGCGTGAACCCCCATGGCTTCCGCTTCAATCACCTGTTTTTTGGGGCTGGTCTTATTTTTAGACTTAATGGGAACAGTTTTAAGTTGTGTCCAAGCCCATAGGGTATAGTCCCCTAATACAAAACTCCCGACACTGTAACCCCTCTCAGTTGCGATCGCATCTAAAGCCTCGATAGCAGTTGCGGCTAAAGGGGTGCGTTTGGCGACAAATACCCAATCATTGCGATCGCCTATGGGGTGGGGGACTAGGGCGAGGGCGTATTCTTCTGTTACCCAATTAAAAATATCTTCGGGTAAATCAACACCCCAACTTTCTTGTATGGAAACCCGCGCGCGTGTTAAAACTCCCCCCAAGGTCTCATTACTCCCGATAGTCCCGGAGGTTTGCGCCCACAAATCGTTTAAATCTCGTCCGGTCACTACTAGGGGACTATTGGCGCTGATATAGTTTAAAGCCTTGGGGGGTTCTGACAATAACGGCGGCTCAAATTCTTCGCTGGTGGTAGCAATTATGGCTGTATCTGCTAATAATCCTTGGGGGTTTAGGGTCAGTCCGAGGGCTAAACTTGGTTGAATGGGTAGGGCGTTAATTTCATCGGGGGTTAATTCCCAATTCCCTAAATTTAGAAATACTAATCCAATTTGGCTGGAGTCTAAAGCGGCGATCGCTTTTTGATAAGTCTGGGAGTTGGCTAGGTTTAGGGTTGATACCTGGAAATTATTAATGGCTTCCCGCAATACTTTGGGATAGTTAGCAAATAAAATAAAGCGATCGCTTAATACTGCTGTCGCTAATGTGGGCGCTAATTCTACCGACTCCCTTTGGCGGTAGGTAATACTTACGCCTCGATAGGTTTCCGAGGTTACCATTACTCCCGACACCGCTTGTCGTTGCCAAAATAATTCCAGAAATTCCTGACTCTGTTGGGGATTTTGGCTGGTGAGGGCGAGAAGATATCCCGGTTGTTTATCATTGCTACTGTCGCGATCAATATCTGCGGCTATCAGAGACAGGGTTATTTCCCCCCCTAACCACGGTTTAATATCCCGTTTGTAGTTGAGTCCTGTATTCCCTAGTAATATCTTTTTAAATCGGTTAAATTCCTGATGCGATCGCTGTCTTTGTTTCGGTTCAGCTAATACCTGGCGGAAGGCTTCCAGGCGGTCTGGGTTCACCAACAACGATGCCGTAAACGGCGCATTTTTGGGCACAAATACTGTCGCTGTAGGAATGGTTTTGGCATTCGCCTTCAATAACGATAGGGGAGTTTCACCTAATAGCGTCAGGAAGAAACTCACCCCCACCAGTAGCAGGGTCGCAGTGGCGATACCTAACAGAATGAAAAAGGACTTCAGCTTCATATTAATCTGAGTTTACGGGGGACGGTTGATTGATCAACATAGTCTCACCAATATCTTCTCACAGATGGGAGTTTGGCGAACCTAATCACCAGATTTTTTCCTGGGAGGTTCGCTGAACATAAACCACCACAATTCTAACCCAATTAAGCCTATCCCTGCTAGGGTGATACCTAGTTTTAAGCCTAGGGGTTGTTCGATTTTACTAAATTTACCATATTCGCCACCACCATGATGATGATGGTGCGGTGATGCGATCGCTTCCACCGGAATAGATGCGATCGCACCTAATAACATTAACATCATGAAACAATTATTGATTCTTCTAACTTTCATCATCTTGTGCGCCTCTGGGTTTGTTTACTAGCTAAGTGAACCATGATTAATTAGCAGGTAATTGGGGATTTTATTCTATAACCGAGTTCGCTGCAATCTTAACGCATTTGTCACCACAGAAACCGAACTCATAGCCATCGCAGCCCCTGCTATAATAGGATTAAGTAACCAATTGGTTAGCGGGAATAAAACCCCAGCAGCGAGGGGGATACTGGCTGTATTGTAGAAAAAGGCAAAAAACAGATTTTGGCGGATATTCTTCATGGTAGCACGGCTGAGTTTAATCGCCGTCACAATCCCCTGTAAATCTCCCGAAATTAACGTAATATCTCCGGCGGCGATCGCCACATCAGTTCCCGTCCCGATCGCCATTCCTACATCAGCTTGTGCTAAGGCTGGCGCGTCATTAATTCCATCTCCTACCATCGCTACAATCGCCCGTTTGTTAGACTTTGTAACCCTCTCCTGTTGCAGAGATTTAATAATCTCTGATTTCCGGTCAGGACGGACTTGGGCAAATACCCTATCTATCGCTACCTGTTGAGCGATCGCTTCCGCCGTTTTCTGATTATCTCCCGTTACCATTACCACCTGTAATCCCATCGATTTTAAAGCCTTTACCGCTGCCACTGAAGCCGGTTTAAGACTATCTGCAATCCCCAATAATCCCTCAATTTTCCCATCAATAGCAATCCAAGCCGTCGTCTGTGCTTGCGTTTCCCAACTGCCTTGTTTATCTTTAAAAATACTCGTATCAATTCCCAACTCTTCCATCCATATAGAAGTACCAATTTGGATTAAGCGATCGGACACATTCGCCTGTACCCCCATTCCCGCCATTGCTTCAAATTCCACTACTTCCGGTAAAGGTAATTCCACCTCCTGAGATTTAGCATATTCCACAATCGCCTCAGCTAAAGGATGTTCTGATTTGGCTTCCACAGCCGCCACCATCCGCAGCAGTTTTAACTCATGATTATTAGTCGTTCCTCCCACCGTGATATAATTAATTACTTTCGGCTTACCCTCCGTCAAAGTTCCCGTTTTATCTAAAACTATAGTCTGGATTTTGTGGGCTAATTCTAGGCTGTCTCCCCCCTTAATTAAAATACCATGTTCCGCACCCAAACCCGTCCCGACCATTACCGAGGTCGGAGTCGCTAATCCCAACGCACAAGGACAAGCGATAATTAATACACCTACCATAGTCACTATAGCTAGGGTAATATTTCCCGTCCAATTAAACCAGATCACAAAAGTAGCGATCGCTATAGCTATCACCACCGGGACAAACCAGCTAGTTACCTGATCTGCTAATGTTTGAATCGGTGCTTTTGAACCTTGCGCCTGTCGTACTAACAGCACAATTTGCGCCAAAACAGTTTCTTCTCCCACCCGTGCAGCCGTAAACTTAAAGCTACCAGTTTTATTAATTGTCGCCCCAATCACTTCATCACCAATCCGCTTTTCTACTGGCACACTTTCCCCCGTAACCATCGATTCATCTACCGTCGATCGCCCTTCGATTATCTCTCCATCAACCGGGATTTTTTCCCCCGGACGAACTATCACAATATCTCCCACCTGCACCAATTCAATCGCGATATCTTCCTCCTTACCATCACGAATCACGCGGGCAGTTTTTGCTTGTAATCCTATTAATTTTTTGATGGCTTCTGACATTTTCCCTTTGGCGCGATGTTCTAACCATCTCCCCACTAAAACCAACGCAATAATCATCGCCGCCGACTCATAATAAACATCGGGACTCAATCCCTGACCCAACAAAACATTAGGAAATAACGTCACAAACACCGAGTACACATAAGCCACACCTGTACCAATCGAAGTTAGAGTATTCATGTCGGCGTTACGCTGCTTAAATCCTTTAATTGCACCCGTAAAACAACCTTGACCACACCAAAACATCACCGGAGTAGTTAACACAAATTGCAGCCAGGGATGATGCAGCCAACCCGGTATAAAATGGATGTCTAAACCTGTCATCATTGGTAAGCCACCAATCATCAAGAATAAACTCACAAATCCCGAAAATGCCACCTTCTTAATTAGTGCTTTTTCCTCGGCATCACTCTCCGACTCTCCAGGCTTTTCTAACTTTCCTAAACCCCCTAAAGGTTTGGTTGTATATCCAGCGTCAGAAATCGCTTCTTGAATTGCCTCTAAACTGACCGCTTCTGGGTTATAATCTATGGCAGCTTGTTCAGCACCAAAGTTGACTTGACATTGATTAACTCCATCAAGTCTATTCACTACTATTTCAATGCGGGATGCACAGGATGCACAACTCATCCCCCCCACTTGTAAATGAGTGGTTTTCATGGCGAAAATTTACCTTTGACAATTTTATACATTGAGTTTAAAGTCTCCTGTGAACTGGAGAGTCAACAAAAAAACCCGATTTCTCCCAGACCCCTTGACAAACTCAGAGCGATCGCTTATCATGGTCTCGTGGGGGTAACATGGCTATACGCTTGATTTTTTATTCAACACTACCCCCTCAAAAAACCCGATTTCTCCCAGACCCCTTGACAAACTCAGAGCGATCGCTTATCATGGTCTCGTGGGGGTAACATGGCTATACGCTTGATTTTTTATTCAACACTGCCAAGAAACCCGATTTCTCCAGTAAGACTTAAAAAGGTACGTCATCTTCACTGTCATCATCTTCTGGAGAATCAAACTCTATAGTATCCTCGAATTCCACAGAAGAAGAAGAAACAGTTGTCACCTGTGTATTTTCCGTAGACAAAGGGATAATTTCCCCATCAAAAAACTCCGCCAGTTTTTCAGCCGCCATAGCCACATCATCAACCGGAGTATTATTTAAATCATGATCTACGTTAACCGAAACCTCCGCCGTCTTAGGAGTTGTTAATTCGGGCGGTTTATCAGTTTCTGTTTCCCTAGTAGGTGGTGGCGGGGGTTCCGGTGGAGGTGGTGGAGGCTGTACCCTCTCAGTCATCGGTTTTGTTTCAGGCTCAACCCCAGGAGAAATCTGCCCCATTCCCACTTCTAAATTTACCTGAATTTTAGTCTTAAAAACCTTCTGACAAGCAACTTCTAAACTAGCAATTTTCGTCTGGGCTATTTTTAATAATGGAGGCGATTTAATCCCAATACAGACTACATTACCATGGTGCGATCGCAAACAACCATGTTGACGCATCAAAGCCTGAGTTCCAAATTGTTCGATCGCACTAAGTATCTGTTCCCAAAGTTCCCCCAGACCATAGTTTACAGGTTCCTCTTGATGAGCAGTAGTAGGCTGTTCTAATGGCGGCGGGGGTGGTGGCGGCGGCGGGGGTGCAGCAGACACAGGAACAGCTTCTGAGGGAGCTTGAGTAGGCGCAGGAGGCTTATAAACAGGCTGTGACCTCATTTTTGAGGTAGGCTGAGGCTGTACATTTACCACCTCTGTAGATACAGTTTGAGGACGCAAAGCCTCCGGTAATAACCCTAATAAAGTCACCTCCAACCATAAACGCGGCTGAGTGGTATTTTTAATCTGTACCTCGCTATCGCGCAGATGTTTTTGACCAGCCAGGATAATTTCATGTTCCCAGCGTTGGGAAAACGCACATAAACTTTCCCAAGTCGGTTGAGTAAGTTTCACTAAATCCTGGCGATTTGGTGCGCTTTTAGCGATTAATAAATCTCGGTAAAATTCCCCCAGATTTTGCAGCACAATTAAAGGTTCTCGACCCCGGTTAAGTAACTCCCTGGTTTGGTCTAAAATCCCCGTCGCGTTACCCTCTGCGATCGCCTCTAATAAAGTCATCAAATCCCGTTCAGGAACCGCCCCCACCAAGTCCCAAACCCGTTCTACAGTAATTTCACCTGACAGTAAACTTAATTGGTCTAACAGGCTTTCCGCATCCCTTAATCCTCCCTGAGCAATTTGAGCCACCATCATCACCGCTTCCGGTGTAATAGCAATGTTTTCCTTAGCGGCGATAGTTTCTAAATGAGTCGCCATGGCTTGTAAAGGAATGCGCCGAAAATCAAAGCGCTGACATCGAGAAATAATCGTCGGGAGAACCCGTTGAGGGTCCGTAGTCGCCAGCACAAACACCACCCGATCGGGTGGTTCTTCCAAGGTTTTTAGTAAAGCATTAAAAGCCGCCGTACTCAACATATGGCAATTGTGAACTAGCAGACCATTCGCCACAAAATTATGATTATGTTCTACCTCAATATCATAGACATGATTAACCCCTAACTTTTCGATAGATTCTACCTCTTGTAATCCCGTATTGACAGCCACATCAATTTCCGGTGATAATATCTTCATATTGGGGGTAATATCTGCCGCCTTTACCCAGCCTTTATCTGTCCTAATCAGATGATTACCAGTGCATTTAATCTCAGTCCGAATAGTTTTAATTTTCCAAGTCTCACGAACCCCCTGGTCAAGCCAGCGTAAAACCTGCTGCCATTCCCATTGTTGAGTAGACTCATTATAACTAAGAACTCGACATTCTTCGAGAGTCCGATCATCAATTCTCAGCCATCCGCGATCGCTTAAAATCAGAGCATCACCCGTCAGACATTCATCAATTACATAGACCTTATAGCGACATTGAACCGGGGAAAACTGCGTCCGTTCAATTAAATCCCGGATATGATCAACTCCCGTATTACTAGCAGCATCAATCTCCACAAAATCTAACGTCGCTCCCGTAGTGATACCCCGACAGACCTCGCAAATACCACAGGGAGTTTCTGTCGGGTTAGAACTTTGTAGACAGTTAAGAGATTTCGCTAAAATCCGCGCACTAGAAGTTTTACCAGTACCCCTCGGACCGGTAAATAAATAAGCCGGAGCAATACGCCGCGACCGGATCGCATTAGTCAGAGTTTGAGCGATCGTCTCTTGACCCACCAGAGCAGCAAAAGTTTGGGGACGATATTTGTGGTGAAGCGGTTCGTAGGTCACAGTAAAATCCCAACATCCCAAAAGCAACTAATTATTAACTAATCCCTAAGTTTACCCTCGCCAGACTAGCCCTAGCAGAAACCGCCGGAGTTTCATCATTATTAACCATCCCCTCCAACCTTTCAGCAACCTGTGTAAACCAATTGGGCTTATCCACCTCAGAAGCCGCCAAACCTTCCAAACCCACAACCGTCGCATAACGAACGATCCATTCCGTATCTTCAGAAGTATGCAGCAGAGTTTTTAGGGTTCTTTCCTTAGCCTCAGACACCACTTCTGATGACATATCCTCCCAGTGAATTGCTCCCAAACCCCGCGCCGCCGCACGACGCACACTCAGAGCAAAATCACTACCCGCCGCCTCCAGCAAAACATCCAAACCCCTAGGATCACCAATACCAGACAAAGCCCGCACCGCCCAAGCCCTAGCACCATAGTTATAACCATCTAACCTCTCTAGTAGCCCCACCACAGCAGGTTTACCAATGGCTATTAATCCCTCAACCGCCGCCACCGCCGCCCCAGGGTTGTTGTAACCCAAAACACGAATTAACATTGGTACTGCATCCACAGAACCCGTCGCCGCCAATTGTGACACCGCCCCTATCAGTTTTCCCGCAGAGTCCGCCTGTTCAACCGCTAAAATTAGTTCCTCAACCCTTGTCATAATAGAGAATCCATCAGCTTCATGATTTTAACTGCCTCTTCAGATAGGCATTTGTCGCCAATTTGACTGAGATGATGTTCCAGAATTCCCTGTAAAGCAATTAGTTTCAGGCTATTTTCAGCTAGGGTATTGGCGATAGGTTCCGCCGCCTCAAGGTATCCGATCGCCCCTAAATCCATTAAAGCACTGCGTCGCAATTGTAAATCTTCCCCCCCCAAAGCCACAATTAAGCGATCGCCATAAACCCGATCACCCGTAAGCTGATACATAGCCCTCAAAGCCGCATATTGTATTCTAGCGATCGGATGGTTTATAAAAGGTTCAATATCAGCTAACGCCTCAGTTGCACCCAGGGTTCCTATGGCTTCAATTACCGCATCATAAGGCTGTTTTAAATGGGGTTTACCCGCTATCGGTTCAGTATCTTCTACTCCACCCACCAATAACCCACGCAAAGCCGAAGCACAACTAGAGTCTCCCAGACCTTCCAAAGCCTGAGCCGCCGCCTCTCGTACATAAAAATCTGGGCAATCTAAGCATTTGACTAGGGGAGTCACCGCGCGCCGCGCGCCCAATTTACCCAAAGCCCGAGCCGCATTTCTCCGTAAAGGGTAGCCCCCGTCGGCCGTGCGATCGGACTCATCATCCAAAGCCCTAATTAACGCATCAACTGCGATCGGTTCATCAACACGAAAACGCCCCAACCACCAAGCCGCATAATAGCGACGATTTGGTTCTTGATGGTTTAGGGCGGCGATCGCCTGTTCTACTGTCCAAGCATCACCCCCTTCAGCTTCTCCCCCAGTTAAAGGCGCATTATCTGCGCCCACTAGGGGGGATGCACCTGGGGTTTTTGATTCAGAATCCTGCATGAAAATCAGAATTGAATGGTCTAAATTATTCGCCCTCAGCTTCAGACACCGTATTATCGGTAGTCATCGGCTCAATGCTAACAATTTTACCACCCATGCGGTTAATCCGCTGCATTTCCTGATTCATCCGATTGTAAGGAACAATTACAAATTGACTCCCACTCGAGCGAATCTGATATTCACTCTTGTCGGTTTCGTCATTCTGACGTATTCCCACCACTTCGTATTTAAAGAAGCGAGCGCCCGAAGGACTACTCCCCATTTTTCCAGCACTGATGTAACCCAACATTGTTCCTATTAATCTCCCAAAACAATCAAGTTTTCTCTTGCCATTCTAAATAGGCGTAATGCTGGCAATTGTGCCACCTTGGCGCTGAATTTCCCTCAGTTGTGCCGAAAGCTGCTCATAAGGAACAATGAAAGCCTTACTGCAACGACGTACTCTGGGATAACGGCGCTCACGAATTCCAGAAACCTCCAGACGGTAAGTCCGTCCCGCTTGCAGAACTCCACCTTGGCTGAACCCAGTGCTAGGAGTTACACTCTGTCCAGATGGACGATAGGACCAACCATCCGAATCCCCAGAAGGAGCCACTACCACAGAAGCGCGGTTAGAACCTAGTTCCTGCGCCAGACGAGACATAGTGCCTTCACCTTGGGCGCTATCACTGTTAGCATAACCCCGATACAGACGGAACATCCGGGTGAAACCAACCGTTTTTTGTCCCCGCTGAGTCTCGAAACCACGGTAGTAAGGAACAATATTCTCGCCGAAGCTCTCCAGATATTCTGGAGAATCAATATAAGAATCGATATCGGCATCGTACCCTTCGTTTTGGTATAAGTCTAAGTGGAAAACCACCTCTGACTCATCATAGGGAGCCCGACCCAACAGGTGTTTGTAATTTAGTTCAATTACACGGGTCTGGAAATTCGGGTAAAAGAATTTCTTTTTATAAAGTTCTGACTTCGCCACGCACCGCACAAATTCGCGTACAGTGATGCTACCATCGCACAACAGCGACTCCGCACTGATGAGGCGCTCAGAACTCATCAGATAATCATTACCCAGCAATTGACGGTATACCGCACGAATTACCTCTTGGGCATTTTCACGACTCCAATTGGGACGCAACTCTACCGGAGAACTCTCCTGGAAAGCTGTTGTCCCTAACCGAGACGATTGGGTTGTAATGGCCACTTAAATCCTCCTATAATCACAACGGAATTACTTGCGGCTTTAGTCCTAGACAATCTAACTTGATTATGCTATTGTTATTAACTGGTTAACAGTTAACAACTTGCTGTTCTAAGCAGGGGTCACGCTGATGACCCGTCCGCCCATGCGGTTGATCCGCTGCAACTGTCCTGAAAGTTGCTCGTAGGCTACTGTGTACTCTGCTGTAGCTTTACGCATTCTCGGTGTCAACTGCGTGGGTTTTTGTACTACTACCACACGATATAATTGACCGCGATCGCCACCATTGGCCCCCACCAGAGCCTGTCCGCTACCTGCTGGACAAATCGGCGAAGAAGTATTGCGAGCGACTTCCCAAGTTAAACGTCCTTGGGTTTGGTTCTGGGCGCGATCGCTATTCGCGTATCCCCGGTAAAGTTGGAAAATCCGGTTAAATCCCACAGTCCACTGACCCCGTTGGGTAGCAAAACCACGGTAGTAAGGGACCACATTTTCACCGAAACTCTCCAAATACTCAGGAGAATCCAGGTAAGAATTAATTTCCGCCTCGTAGCCTTCCTCGTTATACAGATCAACGTGAAACGCCATTTCTGACTCATCCAAAGGAGCCCGACCCAGCAAATGCTTATAGTTCAGTTCAATAAACCGAACTTGGCTATTGCCATAAAAAAACTTTTTCCGGTACAGTTCCGAAACAGCTAAGGCTCGCACAAAATCCCGCACCGTAATTTCACCCTGGCGCAACAAAGACTCAGCACTAGTTAAGCGCTCCCGTTGCATCAGGTGTTCATTACCCATCACCTGACGATATGCAGCCCAAATCACAGCTTGGACATCACCCTCGGTGAAGTTAGGGCGCAGTTCCACTCGCTCAGACTCTTCAAAAGCTCTGATTCCTAGGCGACTTGCTTCTGCTAAACCAACCATTATTAATCTTCTCCCGATTTTTTTACGTTATAGAGAAAAAAACTCTTTTTAATCGGTTAGGTAATCTCGGATACCGATTTTACCAAGCTCATCCCGCTTTAATAAAATATGCCCGGACTGCTAAATAACTGATAACCCAATTGCTAACAGCTATTTACCGTTCCGGGCAACGCAAAAAAGGACCTAGCTCAGGGCGTTGATCGCGTAGTCGAGGTAGGAGTTAGCTTCAACAGCAGCGTCACCAGACAAACCGTGGTTAGCTTTGATGTATTTCAGGGCTTCAATGTACCAGCTTGGAGAAAGCTCGAAAGTCCGGTTGATTTCATCAATACCGGCAATCAGGTACTCATCCATGGGGCCAGTTCCACCAGCAATCAGGCAATAAGTTACCATCCGCAGGTAGTAGCCTATGTCACGAGCACATTTGTCCTTACCGCGTTGGTCTGCCGCGTAGTTAGGTCCCTGCATTTGGGTGGTGTAGGGGAACTTGTTGTACACTGCTTGGGCAGCACCACTGATCAGACTATCAGCTTTAGAGGTCAAAGCTTTAGCAGCTTCCAGACCAGCTTTGGCTTGACGAAAACGGCCAAAAGCTACTTGGATTTCGGTGCTGCTTAGGAAACGACCTTGGGAATCAGCGATAGAAACTGCTTCGGTTAGGGGGGTTTTCATTCTCGAGTTATCTCCCGATTGGTTTACAAAAAATTAGGTAACAAACAGAAGTCCAGTCACTTAGACTTCAGCTAAACTGTTTCAATTGTTATATGCTATGGATCTGCTTGATTAGGAAACTGCTGCAGCAGCACGGTCAAAGTAACCAGCGATTTCTGAAGCCAAAGCGCTACAATCACCAGGAGTGATACCTGCGGGATCGTTAACGATCGCCAGAGCAGCTTCTTTCATTTTGCCAACACCGACAGCAACGGAAGAACCGGGAGTTCCCAAAGCCAGGTAAGTTTCACGCAAACCGTTCAAGCAACGATCTTCGAGAACACTTGCATCGCCAGCAAACACAGCGTAGGTTACATAGCGCAGGATGATTTCCATGTCACGCAAGCAAGCAGCCATACGACGGCTGGTGTAGGCGTTTCCACCGGGAGCAATCAGTTGGGGTTGCTCTGCGAACAAAGAACGAGCAGCGTTGGAAACAATGGTGGAAGCGTTGCTGGTAATGCGGTTAACAGAATCCAAACGTTTGTTGCTTTCAGCAACCATTTGGCTCAGAGCATCGATTTGAGCTGTACTCAGCATTTCGCCGCGAGTATCAGCTTGAGAAACCACCTTGGTGAAGGCATCAAACATGGATTTATCTCCTACTTGTTGACTTGCTTAGAGTTGAGTTGGGATTGGACACACCATGAATGATCACGACAATCAATCCATCGGTGTCACCTCCTAAGACCCCTTCCGGGGCGAACCATCGACAAAGGCTTTTAACAATTGCCCCGTGGTTCATTTCTTCAGTATCCTAGAACACTTTCCGAAATCTTAAAAGATTGTACAGGGTTTATGAGAAGAATTTTATATTTTGATACAAATGTTAATCAAACTTCATAAATCAACATTCGCCTTCCTTCTCACCCCTTCAAATATCCTTTATACACTGCCAACGCCCTTTGGTTTGTTAAAATTTATTAAGAAAAATAACTAAGTATTAATAACTAAGTATATTTTCTGACAGGGAATTAATAGCGAATCCGTGGGTCAATACAAGCATTCAAAATATCGATCGCCAAACTAGCCGCCACCACAATAACGGCCAAAAATACCACCACCCCTTGAACCGTGGGATAATCCCGCAGACGGATAGCCTCATACAAGCGATTAGCCAATCCCGGCCAAGAAAAAGTGACCTCAGTTAAAATCGCCCCCCCCAACAAGGCAGCAAAAGTCAGCCCCAACACAGTAATAACGGGAATCATGGCATTTTTGAGAGCATGAGCCAGCAAAATCCGTAACTCCGGCACTCCTCGCGCCCGTGCCGCCTCGACATAATCAGCTTGTAGAGTTTGTCTCAAATTGACGCGGACAATGCGCTCAAAAATCCCACTGAGCAAAATGCCCAAAGTCACACAGGGAAGACACAGATAATATATAGTCGTCCAGAAAGTCCCCAAATTGCCACTCAACAAACTATCAACGGTATAAAGTCCGCTATAAGTAGGAGGAGGAGTCACGGTCACCGGAAAACGATTCCCCAAAGGAAACCAGCCCAGCCAGACTGCAAAAATCAACTGCAACAGCATCCCCGCCCAAAAAGCGGGAACCGAATAAGTAATAATTCCAAATAAGCGTCCCCCAGTGTCCCAAATAGTATTAGGTTTAAAAGCGGCCACAGCCCCGACAGTAATTCCCACCACGACCGCCACCAACATACTAAAAACTGCTAATTCGACGGTAGCGGGAAAATGATCACTAATAATCTGCCAGACCGACTGTCCTTGAGTAGTTATAGAAGTGCCCAAATCGAAGCGCAGTAGAGCCCCCATATAACTTATATATTGTTCTAGCAACGACCCCCCCAAACCCAACTGCGATCGCAACGCCTCCTTAGCCGCACTAGGGGCTCTAGGGCCAAGAATAGCATCGACCGGATCACCTGGTGTCGCCCGCAACAACAGAAACACCACCGAAGTAATCGTCCACAACATTAGTGGAGCCAATAACAGGCGAGTAATCACATAAAATTGCAGCGCTTTAGCACGAGACATCAGATCAAGCCACGAAACAACTCGCACCCATCAGCCAACCGGATCAAGAGTGCGATCCCAAATCATATCAATAGTTAACTATTTATGGCACACCATCATGGGGCGGGTTTCTTCTGATTTTCCTGAAACCACCCGCCACCCGCCATGTACCCATTAAGCATCAAGTAACGACTCAAAAGTAGTCCGCAAAGACTTCAAATCAGCCACCCGCGCCACCAGCAAATTCTCGTGACCAGCATCCTCAAGTCTGCCTTTCCAATACTGGATACTCTCAGAATTATTCATCCAAAAATTAATCACCGTATCCACAACGCGATCGCATTGCCATCCCTGCTTCGATGCCACCATTTCCACCGATTCAAGAAACATATCCAGGGTACACTGACGATGACCCAGATATTCAATGCCGCTGGTCTGTTGTTCCTGTTGCTGCTGTTGCTGGTAAAAAAACGAAAGAATTGGAGAAACTCCCACCAGATTAAATGTATATTGCATACTTGCCTCCAAATCATCTGTGAAATGGAACTTAGTTATATCAACTAACCTGCCCACAAAGGGGTAAAATTAAATACAATCTAGCCCTGTACACTCAAACTTTTCGGCGAAATTCATAAAAATTTATGATTGGGCAGCATTCAGTGAGCAAAACCAAAATGAATCTAAAGAAAAGCTAAATCTTAGCCGGAAAAGTTTAAGATTGTTTTTAATAAGCCGCCAGGAGGAATTATGAGAGCAGTGCTGATGGCTGGGGGGTCAGGAACGCGACTCAGACCTCTTACCTGTGATTTACCCAAACCAATGGTGCCTATACTCAACCGCCCCATTGCCGAACATATCATTAACCTACTGAGGCGGCACCACTTCCAGGAAGTTATCGCTACCCTGCACTATTTACCCGACATCATGCGGGAATACTTCCATAATGGCAGCGACTTTGGCGTTCAAATGACCTATTCGGTGGAAGAGGATCAACCTCTGGGAACTGCAGGATGTGTCAAAAATATTGCCGAACTCCTAGACAGTACCTTCTTAGTGATCAGTGGCGATAGCATTACTGATTTTGACCTCAGCGCCGCCGTTAAGTTTCACACTTCCCAAAAATCGAAGGCTACGTTGATATTAACCCGGGTTCCCAACCCCCTCGATTTTGGCGTGGTGATTACGGACGAGAATCAACGCATCAAGCGGTTTTTAGAAAAACCCTCCACCAGCGAAATATTTTCCGATACGGTCAACACGGGAATCTATGTCCTAGAACCGGAAGTCCTGGAATATCTGCCCCCTAATCAGGAATGCGATTTTTCCAACGACCTTTTTCCGCTTTTATTAGACAAAGGGGTTCCTATGTATGGCTTTATTGCAGACGGTTACTGGTGCGATGTGGGTCATTTAGAAGCCTATCGTGAATCCCAATATGACGCATTACGCGGAAAAGTTAAGCTAGATTTTCCCTACGAAGAGCGATCGCCAGGAGTCTGGGTCGGGGAAAACACCTACATTGATGATTATGCCCGCATTGAAGCCCCAGTCATTATTGGTAATAACTGTAGAATTGGACCGCGATCGCAATTAGAAGCCGGAACTATCCTCGGAGATAATGTCACTGTAGGGAGTGATGCTAACCTGAAACGCCCCATTGTTTGGAATGGAGCCATTATCGGTGAGGACGTACATTTACGCGCCTGTGTGATTGCTAGAGGAGCCAGGGTAGACCGCCGCGCCCACGTCCTGGAAGGGGCAGTAGTCGGCTCCCTATCCACCGTAGGAGAAGAAAGCCTGATCAGCCCCAATGTCCGCGTTTGGCCTAGTAAAAAAATTGAATCTGGGGCTACCCTCAACATCAACCTAATTTGGGGAAACACCGCTAGGCGTAACCTTTTCGGTCAACGGGGGGTTCTCGGACTCGCTAACATTGATATTACCCCCGAATTTGCGGTTAAACTAGGAGCCGCCTACGGGTCAACTCTCAAACAAGTCGCCACCGTTGCGGTATCCCGTGACCAACGGCGGATTTCTCGCATGGTAACGCGATCGCTAATTTCGGGCTTGATGTCCGTGGGAGTCAATGTCCTTAACCTAGAAGACACCGCTATTCCCGTAGTCCGCACCGTGATTCGTAACCTCACCGTTGTTGGCGGTATTCATGTGCGCCTATCTCCAGATCGCTCCGATCAGATTCTGATTGAATTTCTCGACAACAAAGGCATTAACATCACCAAAGCCAAAGAGAAAAAAATTGAAGGTGCTTACTTCAAGGAAGACCTGCGACGCGCCGGAGTCTCCGAAATTGGTAACATGACCTACCCCAGCGAAGTGATCGACACCTACCGCACCGCCTTTGAAAGACACCTCAATATCGAAAGCCTGCGCCACAGCAACGCTAAAGTGGTGATAGATTACGTCTATGCAGTATCGGGAGCCCTTTTACCCCGACTACTGGCTAAGTTTGGTTGTGATGCGGTCGTCCTCAATGCTAGTCTGAATCAAATTGCTATTTCCCCAAGCGATCGCGAAAACCTACTCGATCAACTGGGCCGAGTGGTGGAAGCCCTGAGAGCTAATTTCGGCGTTCAAGTCTATGCTAACGGCGAACAGTTTATTTTAGTAGATGAAAGTGGTAGCCTAATTAGGGGAGAAGAACTAACCGCCCTGATGGTGACTATGGTTCTGACCGCTCACCCCAGAAGCACGGTGGTAGTACCCGTTCAAGCCTCCTCCGCCGTCGAACAAATCGCCCGACGACACGATGGCATAGTTATCCGCACTAAAGCCAACCCCACGGCTTTAATGGAAGCCTGTCAAGCTCATCCTAATGTCGTACTCGGCGGTAGTGGTGATATGGGGTTCATCTTCCCCCAAATGCACCCCGGTTTTGATGCCATGTTCTCGATTGCCAAAATGATTGAAATTCTGACCACACAGGAGCGATCGCTCGGTCAAATTCGCACCGATCTCCCCCATGTCATACACCGTCGCTATACTGTTCGTTGTCCTTGGTCTGTTAAAGGCGCACTCATGCGACATCTAGTAGAAACCCATGCCCCAGAAAACTTAGAATTGATCGATGGAGTCAAACTCATTAACTACCAAGACGATAATTGGATTTTGATCCTTCCCGATGCCGGAGAACCCCTAATCCATATCTATGCCAACAGCGACGATCGAGATTGGGCTGATACTACCCTCAGAGAATACCGAAATATGGTACAAGATTTTGTAAATCAAGTTCAAGGTATGAACCGAGAAGACTATTAGCCCTGATTCAGAGCTCTAAATCTGTAACCTACTGTTTTCAAGAGACATAATTTTCATGAATAGCTGTATTTTGACCGCTAAAATTATTCAGGAACCACAACTGCGCTACACAGCCGATAATCAAATACCCATTGCCGAAATGTTAGTCGAGTTCAGCAGTAACCGACCCAATGACCCCCCATCACACTTAAAAGTAATTGGATGGGGAAATACGGCCCAAGAAATTGGACAAAACTATCATGTGGGCGATTGTGTACTCATCGAAGGTCGCTTGGGGATGAACGTGGTGGAAAGACCCGAAGGCTTTAAAGAGAAGCGAGCCGAATTGGTCGCGACGCGGATTTATACTATCAGTAGTTTGATATCTGGCAACCCAGAAACCCCAATCAACACTCATTCCGCCCCCAGTTCCGCCCCCAGTTCCGCCCCGAGTAATGTGGTCCCCCTTGGTAGTCGTAACCGCACGAGCCCTAATCCCCCAACCTCTGGATTAGAATATGAGCTACCTGCAACTCGCTCTCCCGTTACTCCTAACCCTGAACCATCAGGGTCAGATACTCCGGGTGATGACGATCCGATTCCCTTCTAATCTCAAATCCCCTTGAAAGACTCACCGTTTCAGAGAGGGGAAGTTTTTAAGCAACTTTGGTTCTGCTATACAAGGAAATTGCAGGGTGAATAAACTGCCTTTTCCGAGTTCACTTTTGACCGTCAAAGAACCTTGATGATGATAAGCGATCGCCTGTGCTATGGCTAGTCCTAATCCGGTTCCCCCAGTTGGGCGAGAGCGATCGCTATCCACCCGATAAAATCTCTCAAAAATTCGAGTTGGGGCGGCGATCGGCCATGCCAATCCCTGTATCTTGGACTGTAATTAAAGCCGTGCGATCGCGCACCATTAAACTCACAACCACTTCCCCTGCTATGGCGCGTATATTGAATGGCATTAGCGATTAAATTGGACACTAAACGATAAAGCTGAGATTCATTACCTAACACATAAATTTCCGGAGCCGGAACTTCTTGCATTAGATGAATTTCCGCGCCTAGTTGCAAATTCTGCATATTCTTCAGTTAAATCATGAATTAAATCATTTAAACAACAGGGTTTAAAGGCTTGGCTGGAGGATTGATGTTCCAAGGTACTGAGAAATAATAAATCGGCGATTAAATGGCTTAAACGTCGTCCCTGTCGTTCAAGGGTTTGTAGCATCGCCTGCATTTGCTGGGGATTTGATGGGGGAACCCGTAAAATAGCCTCAATAGTTGCTAAAAGAGTCCGGAGGGGAGAGCGCAGTTCATGGTCCGGATTGGCAGTAAACTGTTGTTGCTGTTGATAGGATTGGTAAATCGGCTGCATCGCTAATCCAGACAGCCACCAACCAGCCACCACGACTAAACCTAACGCCAAAGGAAACCCTAAACCTAAAATCCACCTCATTCGATTAACTTCTGCATCAAACATCGCGCTTCGTGCGTCCAATTTGGATATATCCCCAAGAGGAATCTAAGTGCATTGGCGTTTGAGGATTAACCCCCGCACTGTGGAGAATGGTAGTGAATTGATGGTAGCGCGTCCCTCTCGCACTGCGAAAGGTTTGCCAATCGGGGGGGTTGAAGGTTTGGGGTAAGGGGAGAGGATGGTTGGGGGAAAAGGCTAAGAGTTCACCGCGATGATTGAACACCCGGATATAGTAGGTACTGCGATCGCTAATGCCAATGGTATGACGTTGAATAAATCGGGGATGATGGTAACAATCGGTTTTCCTTTTAGACATAAATCGGGAAAAATTTGCCCTTCTCCGACCCGTTGGATCTCCAGATTGAGGGAGCATCGGTTCCAAACTATCATGAAGTGTCCCAGCAATCGATTCCATTTCCCGTTCCATCGCCGCCGGTCCTCGACTGAATCAGAGAGCGATACACCCCAAACCCTGATCAACCCAAAATCCCACCCATCACTAACGCATACCAAAGGGCCAGACGGATTCTGCTATGGCGAAACAGTTGATAGCTATTCATCGCGTCGGGCGGGGTGAACTACCCCAAAGAGCCTTCTGACGAGGATGGGGCTTCGGGATTCAACTTAAAACGATAGCCCTGACCGCGAATAGTTTCAATGGGGCATACAAGCGCCATAACTCGCTAGTTTGCGCCGTAATAAGCGCATTTGCGCCGCCACCACATTACTGATGGGTTCTTCCTCCCCCTACCAAAGTTGATAGCGGATTTTACTCCCCGGAATAATGCGATCGGGATTTTGCATTAAATAGGCAAAAATCTGAAATTCTTTGACCGTTAAGGGAATCATTGAGTGAGGTTGGGTGAGTCGATTACAGATAGTATTGTTCGTCGCGCCGATGCGCATAAATGCTCATCAAGTCAGGGTTTGGGGTTGGAGGGTGGGCGATCGCCGCGGTCCGTGCGCGCAACCCTTGCCAATAATTCCGCCATCACAAAAGGTTTCACCAAATAATCGCCGCGTAGGTGCTACCTACGTCCAGTAATTCGATGATCCGGTTGTCCCAGAGCCGTTAACATCAAAATGGGTAGAGGGTGCGGGTTCGCGCGGATGCGTTGACATAACTCCAAACCCGACAACTCCGGCACAAGCCAATCGGCCAATCGCCACCGTGTAATCCGTCCACTGACTTTCGATCGCAATGCCAGGCCTGCACTCGGCCGCGTCACCCAATCGACAATATATTTCTCATTGACCAGAACTTGCGCGGTCCGCCTATCCTAATTCCGCTTCATCTTCGACCAACAGAATTCGCATCGTGTGCAAGGGGGAGACGACTGCGATCGAGGTTAACAGACTGCGAGAAAAAAGGGGTGAGATTTCACCTAGATTTCATCTCCTCTTTGGCACACTGGGGAAGATTTGGCAGAAAACCCCATGTTTTTGTGAGGAGGTCTAATGAACACAACTTCTATGATTGGCTCAATGTTCGCTCTGGGCTTAATTTTCGGCACACCCACCCTAACCCTAGCCCATGTGGGACACGGCCCCGGGAGTTTCAAGCCGAAGGCGGGATTGACCGAGTTCCCGTCAACCCAGAAACCGATCCCCTCCTCGGGACCCGTCGGGCTCCCATGCAAGTGCGCCTTTGATGGCAGTTCCCGCGTTCTTGTTCATAGCAAGCGCCTTAGTCGATGCGTAGGGGAAACAGTTAGCCTTTGTCTTGTATGGTAGTTTTTATGAACCCTCCGGAGTGCAAATCGGAGCAACAAACGGGGAATGGGTCGAAGTCACAAACGGGTTATCCGTTGGGGAACAACTCGTGAGGTGGGGCAGTTTATCCCTCTATGCTGAATCCCGCAAAACCCAAACCGCAACAACGGTACCGGGTCCAGAAACCGCCACCACTCCCACCGATGAAGTTTCCCCCCAAAACCAGACACCCATGAGGACAATACAGAGCGCAATGTACCTTACAAGCCACTCAGTTTTCCCTAATGAACACTAGCCGCCGCCCGTGGAGGAGTTTTGCTCTTCTGTGGTGGGATTTTCTTCTGGATCCGGAAGTCGTCGGAACAAAAATCTCTTCTCTGACAAATAAGGGAGGTTGATAGCCCGTCGATGTTTAACACCATTCAAAATCCGCCGCTAAAAAATTCCATTGCTCAACGGTGGTTAATGGTGATTGGATCTCTGGTCATCACCATCTGGGGGTTGGTGACAATTACTCAAATGCCCGAGTATGTTTTCCCTCCCTTTGCTCCCCCTCAAGTAGATATCCAAACTGAGGCGGTTGGTTTGGCTCCGGAGTAAGTAGAGGCTCAGATTACGGTTCAGGGTGAAACCAGGCAACCGTGAATGGCTTACCCAGTGTCACCGTTGTCTGGTTCGTTCGTCCTCCAATTGGGGACTCTCTATGGTTCATGTTGTCTTTGACCAAGAGGCTGATATTTACCAAGCGCGGCAGGCTGCAGTTGGACCGACTCCAACAGAATCCGAACCGGAGTCAACTGCCCCAAGGGATTCATCCGCCGGAAATTTCCCCCTTAGTCTCTCCGTTGGGAACGATTCTGCAATATGCCTTTACGGTCAATGGTCAGGGAGAAACCTCTCTGATGGATTTACGCCGTTTGGTGGATGTTACCCTCAGAAATCAGATTCTCCGGGTGCCAGGTGTGTCTCAGGTGACTATTTATGGGGGGGATGAACGGGAAAACCAGGCAACCGTGAATCCACAACTGTTGCGATCGCGCCAAGTCTCCCTCAATGAAGTCACTGCCGCCGCACGGTCCGCCCCTTCCAACGCCCCGGGGGGGTTCGGCGAGGGGGGGGTCAAGAGTTACTCGTCCGAGGGATCGGACAGATGAACACCGACGCCGACTTACAGCAGTCAGTGGCGGCCGTTCAAGACGGCGAACCTCCAAAGCTCCAAGATGTGGCGGAAGTCAAAACCGGAGCAGCACTTAAACTCTTAGATGCCAGCTTCAACGGACAGCCGGCTGTTGTATTGATGATTAACAAGCAACCGGATGTAGATACCCCCACCGTCACCCAAGCGGTGGAAGCGGTGATGAACTCCCTACAGTCCACCTTTCCCGCCGATGTCCGGGTTCAACGCACCTTCCGCCAGTCAAACTTTATTGATTCTGCTATTGGCAACGTTAGCGGCTCCCTCATTCAAGGCATCATCATCGTGTCGGTAATTATGTTGCTCTTTTTAATGAATTGGCGCACGGCTATCATTACCCTGAGTGCCATTCCCTTATCTCTCTTGATTGGCTTAATGTTCATGAAAGCCTTTGGTTTAGGGATTAATACCATGACCTTGGGGGGCTTAGTGGTGGCGATTGGGTCAGTTGTCGATGATGCCCCCCCAGGATATGGAAAACTGCTATCGCGGTTTACGGCGGAATCAAACCCAAGAAAACCCCAACCCCCCCTTTCTCGGTTGTCTGGTTTATGAAACTTCGGTCATGGTGGCGTTGGCTGTCATTTTTTCCACGGTTATTATCATCGTCGTCTTTGCCCCCATTTTTACTTTAACGGGGGTAGAAGGGCGGATTTTTGCCCCCATGGGTTGGGCTTATTTGCTCTCCATTGTCGCTTCTACCTTGGCCTGGGGACCCTTTCGGCCGCCCTCTGTGCTATTTTATTGGCTCATCATCAACTCCCCCAAGAAGGCACATTTATTTCACGTGGGGCATCCGCGTTTGTATCGCCCACGGCGAGACTTGTCTGGTCCGGACTCCCCAACTGATTTTAGGATTAGCCTTAGCCTCCTACGTTGTCTACATAGCGCCGTTGTGCCTTCCTTGGGACGGGTTTTCTGCGCCTGATTTCAGGAAAAATCTATGGTGAACTCTATGGTTTTATTTCAGTCGGTCTCTTTGGAGATGACCAATCGGGCGGGAATGGCTCTGGCTCAATCCCTACAAGATCATCCCCTTTATGAATGGGTACAAGTTCGTGCTGGACGCGCTCCGGGGGATGCTGATGGGGCGGGGGTGAACATGGCCCATGTGGATGTGGAGTCTCGTTTTCTTGCCCTACAAGACCGAGAGGCGGCTGTTCAACAACTGGCTTGCGAAGTTTCTGCAATTGCC
Organism: Limnospira sp. PMC 289.06; assembly: GCF_032350395.1. Lineage (NCBI taxonomy): Bacteria > Bacillati > Cyanobacteriota > Cyanophyceae > Oscillatoriales > Sirenicapillariaceae > Limnospira > Limnospira sp. PMC 289.06. The sequence goes on along the minus strand of NZ_JARPLC010000061.1, from coordinate 2,317 downwards.
CGGTGTTGCGCCTAATATTGGCGGTTTTATTTCTCACCGCATGGATGAAGTTTTATCGGGGGTCAGAAGTGCGATACGTGCTACGCACACGCTACGCGAACGCTGTCAAAATTTTTGGCCCCGATTTAGTCCAGTTGCGTCAAGTCGCTTAACAAGTCCGAGATGCTATAAAACCTATTGCGGGAGCCCTTCGACTTACAATTAGAACCTCAATTACCTATCCGCGGGGTTCAAATTCATTATGACCGCCAGTTGCAGTCTGGTTATGGTTTAACCATGGCTGCCATTTCTGAGGTGGTGGAAACCGCTCTCAATGGTCAAGTGGTGTCCCAAGTCCCGGAAAATCAACAACTGATTAATATTACCGTCGGTTGCACTTCGCCTCACGCAATAATTTAGATGCCATTGGGGCGATTCCCCTCTCTACCCCCACGGGACAAATGATTCCCCTAGCGTGCTGTGGCTAGAGTCTCGTCAAGGTATGGGGGCTAATGTGGTAGAACCCGAACTTGAAAATGTGTCTCGTTTAATTGTAGTGTCCGCGCTACAAACGCAAACGCGAGACTGAGTCCGTGTGGTGAGTGACATTCAGGCTGCTATCCGCCAAAATGTCCAGTTACCCAATGGCTACTTTATCCAATATGGCGGACAGTTTGAAGCGGAACAAAAAGCCACCAATAATCTGGTCTGGTATAGCATCCTAGCCGCGATTATAATTGCCATTTTGATGTTCTTCGCTGGCGCGTGTCTCTCAGGCGCGACTGTGGCCATTATGCTCAATCTTCCCTTGGCCTTGGTGGGGGGTATTATCTCGATTGTCCTAACGGGGGGGGGTGATTTCTATCGCTTCTCTAATCGGTTTTATTACGCTGTTTGGGGTGGCTGTCCGCAATGGTTTACTGTTGGTGGATAACTACAACCAGAATCCGAACCGGAGAGGGATGCACTTCAAAGAAGTCATCACTCAAGGCTCCCCGCGAACGTTTGCACGCTATCGGTCAGACCGCTTTAACTTCTGCTCTGGGAATGCTACCCTTGGCGATACTTCTGGCGGGCACGCTGCGCGAACGCACAGAATCCGAACCAGAAATGAAGTTCTACAACCCCTCGCCATCGTGGTATTAGGAGGATTATTCACCTCTACGGCTTTGACCTCCCCCGTCATTCCAGCCTTATATGCCCAGTTTGGCAAGTGGTTAATCCCCCGACTATCTCCTAATCAATGGGAGGAAACTTTCCGCAAGCACTCGCTGCTACCCCAGCAACTCGCTTTCAAAATCTTAGTTTTGATGGGCTCATCCCCCCTTGTGGGGCTCCTTTGGCTCAAGTTATGGCATCGCTGTGCCTACACCTTTTCGGACCCTTGTAATCAGGCGAGGGTGACTCCAAAAACTTCAGCAAAACAGGCGGCGAGAACATCCCGGACTTGCTCGATGGAAATATCCGGGACTAATTCAGCCAGACTCCCTACGGGGAAATCAGAAATACCACAGGGAACGATCGCTTTAAATCCAGTTAAGTCAGGACAAACATTCAAGGCGAACCCGTGCATGGTAATCCAGCGACTGACCTTAATCCCAATGGCTGCTACTTTAGTTTCCCCCACCCAAACCCCTGTCAAACCCTCGATGCGCTGGGACTCAATTCCCCAAACCCTAATTGTCCGAATCAATACTTCTTCTAGTTGGCGCAAATACCAATGTAAGTCCATTTGATGCCGTCGCAGGTTCAAAATCGGATATCCTACCAACTGGCCAGGACAGTGATAGGTGACTTCCCCCCCTCGTTCAACTCTGTACAGTTCATATTCAGACTCATGGGGGTCAAACTTGAGAAATTCAGAACTAGCCCCCTGTCCCAGGGTATAAACGGGCGGGTGTTCTAATAAAATCAAAATATCCTCTAAATTTGGACAATTAATGCGATCGGCCACTAAGTCTTGCTGCCATCTCCAAGCCTGTTGATAAGAAATTAGTCCCAAATTATAAAATTGGCAATAAACCTCATTAGTATCGACAATAGCAACAGGAGTGTCGTCGGGCATGGTAAAATATTCTTATATGAGCGAAACGTTCAGGAGAAGAAATAAGGCTGCAATGCCTGAAATCAACTCCTGGTGGGGTTCCAGCCCCGAGTCTGGATAAATGAAGGTGACATGAACACCCAATAACTGTTTGTATGTCCCGACGCTTGGACTCACCTCCAGGCAAGGAAGGGAATCTCAAGGTCAATATACGGACTGCTGCTGTTAAACGTAGAAGTAGTTATGGTCGAAAGGGAAGTCGCCTTCCCCAACTCCAATTCCAAACCGTGCTTG
>NZ_JARPLC010000060.1:0-28902 GCF_032350395.1 Limnospira sp. PMC 289.06 | reverse complement strand
AACAGGAAAAGTGAGTACAGCTAGAATCATGGCCTACATCAACGACCCTCACCATACCTGACGGCGGCTAAAGCCGCCGAGTCGCTTTTCTGCCCCGCTCTAAAGAGACGGGGCTACCAAGCTTCCGAGTTTTTATCGTGTCGGCCGAACCAAAATGTTATACTGGGTTGCAGCGCTATGGGCTAATATTATCAAAAATAACAGCAGTCCTTATAGGATAGATTTTGACGGTAGGTGGCTAAAGCCGAGCTGGGCTTTTCCTCCCTGCTTTGAACAGGCAGGGCTTGCAAGTTTTAAGGTGTTTCCGTGAGTTATTGCCTCAATCCCAAATGCCCTAAACCTGATGATGAGTCGAATGCCAAACGACGCATTTGCGCTCAGTGTGGCTCTGATCTGTTTATACAGAGTCGTTATCGTGTTCTCAAAAAGATGGGTGGGGGAGGATTTGGTCAGACTTTTGAGATTCTCGACCAAAAAGATAAGACTCGCAAAGTTTTAAAAGTTCTCCTCAAAGAACATCCCAAGGCGATCGCTCTGTTTAAACAAGAGGCGAAAGTTTTGAGCGAACTTAGTCATCCTGGCATCCCTAAAGTAGATAAAGATGGCTACTTTACCTTTATGCCGAAAGATGAGTCGCCGCTGCATTGTTTAGTCATGGAGAAAATCGAAGGGTTAGACCTTCAGGAGTGGATGAAGGAGCGCAAAAAAGAACCGATTAGCCCAGAATTAGCCATGGATTGGCTAAAACAACTGGTGGAAATTCTCGATCGCGTCCACAGCTTACAGTATTTTCACCGAGATATTAAACCTCAAAACATCATGCGAAAGCCTGATGGCCAACTGGTGTTAATTGATTTTGGCACAGCGCGGGAAGTGACCGAGACAATTATGGGGTTTAGTTCAGATGGCCCCGGCGAACAGGATAATGATAAGAAACGCGCCACAGGAATTGTCTCTCCTGGTTATACGCCGCCAGAACAAACGAACGGGAAAGCAGTACCTCAGTCGGACTTTTTTGCCCTGGGTCGGACTTTTGTTTATCTGTTGACGGGAAAACCCCCCACGGCTTACCCAGAAAATCCTCGCACTGGGAAACTTTTGTGGCGTAAGGGTGCGCCAAATATCCCGAAACAATTGGCGGATGTTCTTGATTATCTGATGGCACCATTTCCGGGAAATCGCCCCCAGAACCCTGGGGTAGTTCTCCAGTGTTTAGCTGAAGTGGAACTTAATCCGCCACCCCGCGATAGTGATGAAAGAGAAGATCCCAAATCAGATACCAAAGGTAAAAAGAAAGAACAGCTGAAGGCGAAAATCCGCCTCAGTGAACTGAAAATTAAGATTCCCTTCAAGGCTATTGGTATTCTGAGTGTGATTGTGACCATGGGGGGGTTGATTTATACCCAGGTAGACGGTTATCGGCGCTATGGCTTAATTCCGGCTAACCCTCTGTTGGTGATTAGAGGGTGGCCTAATCGTATGTGGCTACTGGGGCATAAGGAGGCTTTAGGGCACGTTTATGCTTTGGCGATCGCCCCTGACGGTGAAACTCTGGTTGCGGGAACTTTTGGCACAATTCGACGCTGGGGTATCCATTCTGGAGAGGTTGTTAATCCCGAAAGCGTCCATTCGAGTTGGGTAAGGGCGCTAGCATTCTCCCCCAATGGAGAGATTATGGTCAGTGGTAGTAATGATAAAACTATCCGTATGTGGTGGGGATCGCGTCAACGTACTATTGAAGGACATACAGGAAGTGTCCATGCTTTGGTTTTTAGTCCCAACGGTCAAATTTTAGCTAGTGCTAGCGAAGACAGGACTATTATTCTGTGGGATACCAATGGTCGGCGATTATCAACTATTCTCGCCCATGACCTCCCGGTTAATGCTTTGGCTTTCAATCCCCAGGGTAATGTTCTCGCTAGTGCTAGTGCAGATGCCAGTATCAGATTATGGAATGTCAGTGGTAGTAGTCGCCGACTGACAATTACTGGCCATGGAGATAGTATTAATGCGATCGCCTATAGCCCCGACGGTGAAACCATCGCCAGCGCTAGTGATGATGGAACCGTGCGCTTGTGGAATGCGAATACAGGGGCACAACTGCGGGTTTTTGAGGGACACAGAGGCCCGGTGAAATCCCTAGTGATTACCCCAGATGGCCAAACTTTAATTGCTGGAGGCGATCACATTGTTTTATGGAATCTCAACACCGGGGAAATAATCACTACCCTTTGGGGTCACGGAGACCTGATCACAGCCCTAGCCCTCACCCCAGACGGCAAAATCCTCACCAGTGGTAGTGAGGATAAAACCATTAAAATCTGGCAGCTAAAGCTGTAGACCCAGAGGGGAGTTATATGGGGGGTGTAGGTTGGCTCCGCGCGGTGGTCATTTGGGAATTAACCAGGCGATCGCCATATTGCCTCAACCCGCCCCTACTCCTCCCTCCAGGAAACTCTTAGCTTTCATGCCCCTATTTTAGAAGCGGAAAGTAGTCCGCAGGGTTCCTACCACAATATTAGCATTGCGGGCATTGTGCTCAGGATTGGTCAAAACATAGAAGCCAGGAGTGATGGAAATGTAGTCGTTGAAAGCATAGCGATAGAAGGCTTCAATATGGAAGGAAGTATCGCGATCTTCCAAAGCGGTGGTGTCGTGAGAGGTAACTTTCGGAGGCATTCCGATCACAATACCACCCAAATCTCCTTCACTGAAAGCATCTGGGAAGCCCATAGTCACAGCCCAGTTAAGAACTGTGGCGCTGTCACTGCCATTTCTTTGTTGACTAGCCCAGGTAGCGCCAAACCAGCCACCCAACTCGAACTTCTCAACTACCCGCCAGTTAAACTGGAAGCCTAGGTTATCGCTGGTGCTGGCATTATCCCCAAAGGGGCGATCGGCGATCCAGCTTCCGGTCCCACCGGCCATATTGACATCGCCGTTGGTGAAATATTTACGGGCGTACTCTACCGCAAAACCCAGGCGCTCTGTGGGTTGATATACCAACTGAGCCGACCCAGTATTGCTACCATTGAATAAGCCATTACCAGCAGTAGCATCGGAGGCGTTACCTGCCAAATAACCCAGATTCAGTTTGAACTGACGATCATTACCAAAGGCGAACTTAGCCGCCGCCCCTGCACCTTCTGGGCCCCGGAAAATGGCAGGGTTACGCTGACCAAACCGAGAAATTGAGGCATTAGAACCGCTGTTAAAGGGGGTGATCACATCCATTACGTCATCTAAATCAAGGCTGTTAGCACCGATAAAGATGTGCGCCCGACGATTGAAGGCGGGGAAACGGTAGTACAAATCATCCAGCTCTATCCCATTGGAATTGCCATCAATAGCAGTCCGAGACATTAAGCTATTGGTCAGGTCAAAATTGCTGAGGTTGGGGATATCTCTCGCTTGCAGACGGGTCCTCAATAGGTCTTCGCCGGTGAAGCTAGTATCAAAGTTCAGACGAACCCGGTAGCCGAGATAGGTTTCGGTGGGGTCATCACTGGCTCGGCTAAAGGGACCTCCAGCCACGTTATGTCTAGCGCGATCGCCGAAGCTATCCCCAGGCCAGAATACTACTTCCCCGCGCAGTTTGGTAGTAGTGGAGAACTGATTAGCCTCCAATTCAGCCGTCCGTGCTTCCAAAGCGTACACACGGCCGCGCAAGGTTGCCAATTCCGCCGCGAACTCTTCCTGTAGCCGTTGCAGAACCGCCAAATCCTCGCGAGTTACCAAATTAGCCACAGAAGCAGCAATCAATTCGTTAACCCGTTCCAAACAGGCATTTAAACCAGCGGCAAACTCAAAACGAGTCATCGCCCGGTTACCTCTAAAGGTTCCGTCTGGATAACCTGCAATACAGCCATAACGTTCTACCAAAGACTGAAGGGCTTGGAATGCCCAATCTGTAGGTTGAACGTCAGACAGTTGAGATACAGAAGTCACCTGCTCCATAGAGTCAGCAACTTCACTGTATAGATTGATTTGTTCTAGGTCGGCAATTCTGAGTTCCTGTTCCATCTCAGGTTGTACCTGAGCCACCTGTTGGGTTTCTGTAGAGGACTCAAAACCTAAATCGATTACATCCTGAGACAGAGGAGCCGTGTTCTCGACCTCTGGCGTAACTGCCATGGTTAAGGTGAAATCGGCATCCGGGCTAAATTGATTAACTCCTTCGGCTGCATCTGAAGCTAGGGATGCCACTTCGGAAGTAGTAACCAGCTTGGCTGAAGGGCTTTCTGTTGCTAATGCAGCACTTGTGCTTAACAGAAGAGCAGCACCCAGAACGCCTGGACTCTGCTTGAGAGTGTTCCATAGAATTTTGTTCATCATCTCAAATCTCACACCGACTTAAAAAGACCTAAGCGAGGATGTCCCCAGCTCGAATGAACCAATAGTATCACATCCTAACAGTAGGTGATTACGATTTCACATTAAACGATCGCACCCAAATTTTGTCTACGGATTGCCACAATCGAGGGCTTGGGGGGGTCTGTGGGGTTTTTGCCTGGCCAGTTAGAGCCGATGGGAACCCCACGGGTTTGGATAAACTCCTGACCATCCAGACCAGTCATGGCAAACTCACGAACTTGGGATGCCATATTTCGGCGTTTACCATTATACTCTCCCGGATGTTGGACGGCTAAAAATAGAGTTTGCTGATCGGGGCTAAAAAATGGTCCGCACAATTCACATTCCATGGGTCCGATCGCAAACAGATAAGCCTGACCCGCATCTGGTTCGGAAGTTGGCAAACACCACAGGGAGTTATTACCATATAGACCGATTAGATCTCTCGATGCTAAAGGATCTCCGGCTTGATTTACCCGACCTGGGGGGACGGGTTTGTTTTGAGAGCCAGTGCTAATATCTGTGACCATCCACAAATTACCTTGGCTATCAAACTCCAAATTATCTGGATTGGAAAATCCTAACCCACCTTCGGAAATTTCGCCACCTGCTGCCCACATTTCCCACCGAAATCTGAGCGCCTCCGGATCTCCATGATTTTCAATCAGGCGGACTATCCATCCTGGTTCATGGGGAATAACTCCCCCTGGACCTTGAAAAATCCGCCCATCTGGTCCCTCACCACCCGGATCGCCACCTCCAGAGGTAAATGCTATATATAAGGAACCATCAGGAGCAATCATAGTATCTTCAGGACGGGCGCAACAAGTGGCTCCGGCGGCACTGGCTGCTAAATGAGCATCAATTAGAATCGCACCCTGTTTGGTTGGTGGGTCTCCTGAATACAAATCCCCCAAGGTTTTGTACTGTTTCTTAAAGGTTTCCACCTCTTCATCTGTGGTAGCCACAAAACTGCCCCCTTCTGGGCGCAATGGTAAGGCTAAGGCTCCCCCTATATGAACACTGGCTGGGTCGGGGTTAACGGCTGTATTAGGGGCCATAGGAATCCATTTTCCGCTGCCATCTGGGTAGAATTTGGCGGCGTATAGCATTCCGCTGGTCAAGAGGCGAGAATTTTGGCGATCGCTTGGGTCAACTACCGGGTCACTACTGACAAATTTATATAAGTGTCCGCTACGGCGATCGCATCCCGAATAAAAAGCTAGAGGTTTTCCGGCTTTTACCCTGACACCAACGGCTTCATGGCGATAACGACCCAGCCAAGTATGTTTAGTGCCATAATCTTCTGGGTCGGCTGGATTTACTTCTACAATCCAACCATATTTGTTCCCGGCTAGTCCTAAGACGTTACCGAGACCCCTAGTGGTGGAAAAGGGAGTATCCGAAGGGGAGAAAGATGTACCATCGGGATGTACCGACTCGGTGACATAACTCTGGAAGTTTTCCTCAGCACTTAATACTGTTCCCCAAGGGGTTGTTCCCCCGGCACAGTTGGCGAAAGTGCCAATGATTTTATCTCCGAGGCGATCGTTATAACCCCTTCCCCCCTGGCGAAAAACTCCCACCGCTGGACCTGTAGCCTTGAGATACCGTCCATCAGTCCAACCGGAAATTCCAGTAATGCGGCGATCGACAGATGAGTAAGTCCGTACCCATTTACCCTCACTATCTCGACCTAGGGAAATTACCCCCATTCCCATGTCGATTAACCCTTCTTTAGAAATCTCCAGAATTGCTTGTCTGAGAGGGTCTTGTGCGGGCAAAGAAAAAGCATCAATACTCTGGCTTTGGGCAGCTTCAAAAGCCTGTTTAACTACCGCCATTGGTAGCGATCGCCCTATCACTTCCTCGTAAGTTTCCAACCATGGTTTAGCGCTAACGTACTCAAAGTTAACAGTTAAAAAACCCTGATTTTTATCAGTCTGTATAAATGACAAATAATCATTGTTATACCCACAACGAGAATCACCCACCGCCTCCCCCCAAGTGGCGATGACATCATAGGTGAACCCTTCCGGAAGTACCAAATCATCAATTACCTCGTACTGACTATATTTTCCTGATATAGCTTGATGATCGGCAACGGTTATCGTCTCGTAGGTGGGCAAAGGCATAGGACCTTTGACCGGTTTAAAACTTGGGGAAAATGACGATATTTCCGTAGTTGATGAACTACTCAGCACATTACCCGGCTCTGATGGCTGACAGCCCTTGAGAGCCACCGCCCCCATACCCGCACTAATAAACAGCAAAAAATCTCGACGCTTATAAGAAGCCATAAATCTGCCTATTTATAAAACCTTTGATAATTTTACCCAAACCGATACCCAAATCCTCTGACTGTAATGATATATTCTGGTTTACTCGGTTCAACTTCTAACTTTTCTCGTAACCAGCGAATATGAACATCCACAGTTTTACTATCCCCTACAAAATCTGTACCCCAAATTACATCTAAAAGTTGTTCACGAGACCAAACCCGACGGGGATAACTCAAAAATAATTCTAGCAAACGAAACTGTTTGGGTGAGAGTTGAACTTCCTCACCCCGAATTATCACCCGACATTCTTCTTGATATAGGATGATATCTTTATATTGAAGCATCACAGGTCCTGGAAATTTCCCTATTCTTTGGCGACGGATTAACGCACGACACCGAGCTATAAACTCACGGATACTGAAGGGTTTGGTCAGGTAATCATCCGCCCCGGCTTCTAAATAAAATGCACAATTGTTGGCGTTTTCTTTGTTACCAATAATTAAAATTGGCACAGATTGACCATGATGCCGTAACATACGACACAGATCTAAACCATTGGTTGCATCCAAAATGAGAAGGTTAAAGGGAAACTCTGCGGTAATTGCTCCCGTATTGGAAATCGAAGGCAGGGCATCCCGGCTGTCTTGGGCAATCACGATTTTATAGCCTTGTTCTTCCAGAGCAATGGATAATATATCCCGCCACGGCTCCTCATTTTCCAGCAACAAGATATGTCCAGTATCTATGACATCTGAGCGGTAAGACTTCTTACTCAAATCTGGGGAAAACATAAGTATTTATTCCTGGATGGATGATGGTGTTTGTCAAAACTTAGAGAATTCAACCCCAAGTGGGTTAGTTATGAGGAAAATTAATCTATCACCATCCATCCGACAAAGGTATGTTCTCCATTATTTATGAGTTCGAGGAGTTGTGAGTGTCTGACAATGACAAACATTTGATCGGGATTGACCCGACCCGCAAGCACCTCAGTTGTCTCTGACTCTGGCTTAATGGCCAGGTTGTTCAACATTAGTTTCCACCCCCAATCTGCCCGGTGTTGTTAAATGTTCGTGGATCATTAGTGGAGCTACCTTCCATCGTATTTGAGATGGGTTAACTTTAGGTAAAGGAAAAGTAATGTTTTGGTTAAGCTATGGGATTAGATTAAAATATTGTTGTGAATGTCTAATAAGTTGATAAAAATATACAAATATAATGTTGTTACACCTAAGCACATGGCCGGAAGTGGAGGCTTACCTCCAGAAGTCTACAGGGATTATCCTACCGATTGGATCAACGGAACAACACGGACCGACGGGGTTAATTGGCACTGATGCCATTTGTGCGGAAGCGATCGCTAAGGGAGTAGGAGAGGCTACCCAAGCCTTAGTGGGTCCTACCTTAAATGTGGGTATGGCGCTCCACCATACTGCTTTTCCAGGATCCATCAGTTTACAACCTAGTACCTTGATTAGGGTAATCAAGGATTATATCACATTCTTGGCTAAAAGTGGGTTTACGACATTTTTCTTTATTAACGGTCATGGGGGTAATATTGCGACTCTCAAAGCTGCCTTTTCCGAAACCTATGCCCACCTAGCTGATCTTAACTTAGCAAATAGCGATCGCATTCGTTGCCGGGTTGGTAACTGGTTTATGTGTCCATCAGTCTATAGACTAGCTAAAGAACTTTATGGGGATAGTGAAGGTTCCCACGCTACCCCCAGCGAGGTAGCAGTTACCCAGTACCTCTACCCAGAGTCCATTAAAAAAGCACCCCTCAACCCTAATGTTGCTAAAGGTCATCCTATCTATGGTGCGGCTAACTTTCGCCATAACTATCCCGACGGTCGCATGGGTTCAGACCCTAGTCTAGCTACCCCGGAGCATGGTCAGAAACTCTATGAGTTAGCGGTAAAGGAACTTAGCCAGTCTTATCTGGAATTTCTCAATCAAAGTGTTTTTTGATATTAGCTGCTCGGAAAATTAGTAGTTTAAAGATGATCTATCAAGGCTGGGGGTTCATCAACGCTACAATATTCAAGGTACATATTAGGTACATATTAGGTACAGATTAGGTACAGATTAAAGGTAGTATCGGCATACTCTCAAGTTTTGTCATCTAGTTTGATCCGTTGGTTTCGGAGAAGAGAACAGTGCCACAGTTATTAGATCATTTTTTGGCATCCAATTTCTATATACCCCACGGTCATTGTTATCTGTGGCAACCTTCCTTGGTTGCACTTCATGTCATTAGTAACGGGTTAATTGTGTTCGCCTATTTTTCAATTCCGGCGATGCTAATTTACTTCTTCCGTCAACGCCAAGACCTGCCATTTTTAAATATTTTTAAGCTATTTGGTGCTTTTATTATTCTCTGTGGTATTGGTCATGGTTTCGATATTTGGACTCTGTGGTTTCCTAATTATTGGTTGTCGGGATTTGAAGGAGCAATCACGGCGGCAATTTCCGTATATACAGCCATAGTATTACTGGAGATATTACCCTATTTTTTGTCATTAAAAACCCCCGAAAAATTAGAAGCAGTTAATCAGGAACTGCACAAGCAAATTCAAGAACGGCAAAAAACCGAAGAAATTTTGCGGGCAATTGTCATGGGGACGGCATCAGTAACTGGGGCGGATTTTTTCCCGGCTTTAGTGCAGAACCTGGCTAGATGTTTAGATATTCCCTATGTATTTGTTACCGAAGTTGTCAGCGATGAGCAACCGCTAAAATTACGAACTCTGGCTTTTTGGTCTCAAGATGATTTCGCCGATAATCATGAATATGAATTAGAATATAGCCCTTGTGCGGTAGTTTTAGAGACTCAAAAAGTTTGTTTATATGCAGACAATTTACAACAAATTTTTCCAGAAAATCAATATTTTAAACAACTGAATGTTCACAGTTATTTGGGCATTCCATTGATGGCTCAAAATCAGAAAGCGATCGGGATTTTATCTATCTTAGATGTGAAGCCTTTAGTCCAAGATGAACTAGCGCAAGCTGTCCTCAATATTTTCGCATCCAGGGCAGCTACAGAACTACAAAGAAAATGGGCAGAAGAAGCTAAAAATCAAGCCTATGAAGACCTAGAAATAAGGGTTGAGGAACGAACATCAGCCCTCAAAAATATTAATATTGCCCTGGAAAATCAAATTCAAGAGCGCATGGCTACAGAAATAGCTATGCAACTTATGGCAGACCAGGAGAGAGCCATTAATCGGGTGATTTCACAAATGCGACAAAGTTTGAATTTGGAGGTAATTTTTCAGGCAACTGTTAATGAGTTGCGGACGGCAATTGAAGTAGATCGTGCCCTAATTTATCGGTTTAATGCTGACTGGAGTGGGGTGATAATCAAAGAGTCTGTGAGTCCGGGATGGCAGAAAATTCTGAGCGAAAATCAGGGAGAAGAAGCGACTACACAGAATACAGTAGATGAAGATCATTGTATTGTCAAAAAACTAGGCTCTTCTCACGAATTAATTGAGGATACTTACTTAAAAGAAACTCAGGGAGGGTTTTACTCACGAGAGAAAAGTTGTTGTTGTGTTCAAGATATTTACAATTCGGGTTTTTCGGATTGCTACCTGAAATTTTTAGAACAATTTCAAATCCGAGCATATATCATTAGTCCAATTTTTCAAGGATATCAACTTTGGGGATTATTATGTGTGTATCAAAATGATGGTCCGCGAGAGTGGAAAACGGCAGAATCTAAGGTGGTTACTCAAATTGCTAATCAGCTAGGAGTGGCTGTGAAACAGGCGGAATTGTTCGCACAAACTCAGAAACAGGCGGCGGAGTTAAAACGGGTTGCTGATGCTGCTAATGTTGCTAACCGGGCTAAAAGTGAGTTTTTGGCTAATATGAGTCATGAACTTCGCACTCCTCTTAATGCTATTTTAGGCTTTACTCAATTGCTACAACGCGATCGCACTTTAGCAGCCAAACATCAAGAATATATTAAAATTGTTAATCAAAGTGGGCAACATTTACTAGGGTTAATTAATGATGTCTTGGAGATGTCAAAAATCGAGGCGGGACGGATTACTTGTAACCCGACTGAGTTTGCAATTAAACGCTGTTTACAAGCTATTCAAGTCATGTTGCAACTCAAGGCTGAGTCGAAGGGATTAACTCTCAATTTCCAGGTAGAAGAGTCGGTGCCGAAATTCGTGAGAACTGATGAAAGTAAATTGCGCCAAGTATTGGTGAATTTAATTAGTAATGCTATTAAGTTTACCCGGGAAGGGGAAGTGACTTTAAAGGTGTCGGTTGGTCAAGTTGATGAAGACCTAGGGTTATTTGAGGATAATGGGGTGAGTAATACCTACTTGAGGTTTGAGATTATAGATAGTGGATGCGGTATTGCAACGGAAGAAATTAATGACTTATTCCAAGCATTTAAGCAAACCCAATCGGGTCGAGAATCGCAACAGGGGACGGGTCTGGGATTAGTGATATCTCAAAGATTTGTGAATTTAATGGGGGGTGAAATTCAGGTAAGTAGTGAACTGGGTCATGGTAGTTGTTTTAGTTTCCAAATTCCCGTGGGTGTGGCAGACCAGATGGTTAATGAATCTGAGAATGCATTAAATCAGGCTTGTCGGTTAGCACCGGGACAGCAAGACTATCGAATTTTGGTGGTGGAAGATAACCCAGTTAATCGGTTATTACTCACTACATTATTGCAGGATGTGGGTTTTGAGGTTCGGGAAGCTGAAAATGGACAGGAAGCGATCGCACTTTGGCAACAGTGGCATCCCCACTTAATTTTTATGGATATGCATATGCCAGTGATAGATGGGTTTGAAGCCACCCAATATATTAAACAGTCTGAAGTTGATGCTATTCCGGTAGTTGTTGCCATTACAGCCAGTGCCTTTACTGAACAAAGACAAAACTGTATTGATGCCGGGTGTGATGACTTTATTAGTAAGCCATTTCGGCGGGAACAAGTTTTAGAAACCCTGACTAAATATTTGGGGGTCAAATACCAAGTTGATGAACCAAATGCGATCGCCTCTGCCGCCGTAGCCACTTCCGAACCTCAAAACCATGACCATGTAGCCATAAATACCGAGACCTTGGCGATGATGCCAGCAGAATGGTTAGAGCAAATCCACTATGCTGCTCAATTAGGAAATGATATGATGATCTTATCTTTGATCAAACAAATTCCCCCAGAGCATTCAGATTTAGCCAAGACTTTAACCAGTATTGTGGAAAACTTCCAATTTGAGCGATTGTTGGAAATGTTGAATTCCGATACTATGGGGAGCGATCGCTAACTATGCACCGGCAAAATCAACCTTTCACGAGCCATAATTGCCTTGGGAAAAACCGCCTGGACTTCATGGCTAATTTGGTCAAGGAAATCATCTGAGTGGCTAGGGTCATGATGAAAAATCACCACCCGTTTCACATCCGCCGCCTCCGCAATTTTCACTGCTTCTTGCCAGGTTGAATGTCCCCAACCCACCTTGGGAGACTTAGGATTATGATATTCCTCATCAGTATACATAGCATCATAAATAAGGATATCAGCCCCCTGAGCCAATTCTACCACATTCTCATCCAAGCCATCAGGCAGATGCTCTGTATCGGAACAGTAGACCACAGTTCGTCCTTGCCAAGTGACACGATACCCCATAGCAGTATTGGGGTGATTCAGTTGTCCGGTTTCAATCTTGATATCATCAAGCATCATAGTGTCCCCCGGTTTCAATTCATAAAACCTCAGATCTGCTTGTAATCCACTCAGGGGAATGGGGGAGTTAGGATGAAGTACGCGATCGATGAAATGCTTTTTCATCGATTCTCCATCTGGGGGGATAGTGCCATAGATATGAAAGCAGTTCCCCGGGGTAAAAGCCGGGGTAAACAGGGGGAAACCCTGGATATGATCCCAGTGGTAATGGGTAAAAAACATATAGGCTTCCATAGGCATTTGTGGTATTAGGGAATCACCCAGGGAGCGTAACCCAGTACCACCGTCAAAAATCAGCCTTTTTCCGGCAATACGCATTTCCAAACAAGAGGTATTACCACCATAGCGGATGGTATCTTTTCCTGGGGTGGGGATACTGCCGCGAACTCCCCAAAACTCCACCACAAAATCATCGGGATTTTGATCACAGGAGTCTGGGTTATCTCGACCAGTTGCCAACACAGAAGATGGGGTGATGGTTTCCATGTTTTAATCTTGAGGATTTAAAGTTCTACACTGACCGTGATCGCGCAATAGATGGTCACAGAGTACCAAGGCAACCATTGCTTCTACCATAGGAACTGCTCTGGGCAAAACACAAGGATCATGTCGTCCTTTTGCTGCCAGAGTGGTTTCCTCGCCCTCACGGGTGACAGTTTTCTGTTCTTTACGAATTGTAGCAGTTGGCTTGAAGGCAACTCGCAAAATTATGGGTTCTCCGTTAGAAATTCCCCCCTGGACACCGCCGGAACGATTGCTCAGGGTGCGGACGGCTCCAGTGTCATCAATATAAAATTCATCATTATGTTGACTACCTGTGAGCATAGTGCCAGCGAAACCAGAGCCGATTTCAAAACCCTTACTAGCGGGTAGGGACATGACGGCTTTGGCTAGGTCTGCTTCTAGTTTATCGAATACTGGCGAACCTAGTCCAGTAGGAGCGTTACGAACTACGCATTCGACTACGCCGCCAATGGAGTCCCCCTGGTCTCTAATGTCTTCAATTAGTTGAATCATCTGTTTGGCGCTGTCGGGGTTAGGACAGCGGACTATATTGCTTTCGACTTGTTCAAGGGTAACGGTTGCCGGATCGATCGCTGCTTCTAGGTCTTTGATGCGTTTGACATAACCGATGATTTCCACGTTGGCGACCTGTTTAAGGATTTTTTTGGCTATAGCACCTGCTGCTACCCTACCAATAGTTTCACGAGCGGAAGACCTACCGCCACCTTGCCAATTGCGAATCCCATATTTAGCATCATAGGTAGCATCGGCATGGGAGGGGCGATATTTTTTCGCCATTTCATCATAATCTTGGGGGCGGGTGTCTTTATTTTTGACTATGATCATGATCGGGGTTCCTAGGGTGTGCCCTTCAAATACCCCACTGAGGATTTCGCAGGTGTCGCTTTCTTTGCGAGGGGTGGTAATTTTGCTTTGTCCGGGTCGGCGACGATCTAATTCCTGTTGGATTTCTGAGATGTCTAGGGGGAGGCGGGGAGGACAGCCATCGATGATGACTCCAACCCCCCCACCGTGGGATTCACCGAAGGTGGTGATCCTAAATAAATGCCCAAATGTGTTGCCCATGCTGGTCTTGTCTAAAAGGTTGTAGAGTCTCGATCCTATCAGATCTTGCACTATCAACGGACCGGGCTACAGTCGGTTATGCTTGAAATACTGCTGCTGCCATTAGTCTTCGTGATCCTCAAAGGGGTCACTGAGTTCTTCCGAGGGAGGACCGAAGGCGGTATAAATGGCATAGGCAGCGATCGCTACCACGGTGGCAGCGAGGGAAATGTTAAGAGCTATTGCAGGTTCCATGATATTTGATTCAATTATGAGCCTTGTTCTTATATAATATTACGAAACATTAAAATTTGCTGTTCAACCCATTTAAAGGTGACTTATGGCACAAAGGACTTGGTTAGGCGATCGACTCAGACCCCTCAACTCAGAATATGGTAAGGTTGCCCCCGGTTGGGGTACTACTCCCCTGATGGGAGTTTTTATGGGGTTATTCTTCGTGTTTCTGTTGATTATCCTACAGATCTATAACTCCTCACTGATTCTCGAAAATGTCAGCGTGGACTGGGCTAACCTAACTCGCTAAGTTGAGGGTCCGGGAGAGGCGCAAATCTACTAACTGGCTAAATTGGCGATCGCTATGGATTTCTGGTCAGGTTTGTTTAATGGCTATGTGCGGCTCTCCCTGGGAATCATATTGAACTAGCGATCGCCATATTTTTAGCCCCAAGTTCCCTGTTAACAGGGACTATACCCTAGGCGACTTCCCAACTACTGGAGACATTAAATGAATATTTTTGGCATGGGTTTACCAGAGATGGCTGTCATCCTGGTATTAGCACTTTTGATTTTTGGTCCGAAAAAATTACCCGAAATGGGTCGCAGTTTAGGAGAGGCGATCCGCAAGTTTCAAGAAGCCTCCCAGGAATTTAAGACCGAGTTTAATCGGGAAGCAGAACAGATCCAAGCTGCTACTCGCCCCCAAAATACTAACTCCGAAAGTGATAATTCTTAGCAGCAATTTTGTCCTCTGCAATGGCTTTAATACCACAACTAATTGTAGGTTTAGGTAATCCGGGGTCAAAATATGACCGTACCCGCCACAATATTGGCTTTGAAGCCGTCGATTTCTTGGCTGACAAGTGGGGGGCTAACCTATCGGAAAACCGTCGATTTCAGGGGGTATTTGGTGAGGCTAAGATGCGATCGCATAACAAGCTGTACCTCCTGAAACCCTTAACTTACATGAATCGGTCAGGTCAAGCTATTCGGTCTGTGGTGGACTGGTACAAACTCCCCCCGGAATCCGTGTTAGTGATTTATGATGACATGGATTTACCAGTAGGACGGCTGCGCCTGCGGCTGTCCGGTTCCGCTGGGGGACATAATGGCATGAAATCGGCGATCGCTCATTTAGGGACTCAAAATTTCCCTCGCCTCCGCCTAGGAATTGATAAACCCCAACCCCCAGCCAGTAGCAGCGATCGAGAAACCATCTCCCACGTCCTGGGTAAATTTCCCCCTAATGAGCGCCAGACTATGGATAAACTGTTACAACAGGTATTAGAAGCCATAGAATTAGCCCTAGAAGATGGAGTAGAAAAAGCTATGAGCCTCTACAATAGTCGCAGTGTTGACTAATGTCCAGAATCTGAATTTCCTGCATTATCCCAGGAGCAAGAATTTAATCCAAGATTTGCTTTACATCTTAGGACAATAAGGTACAATACCCAAAAAGATTCGCAACTCAATAATGAATATACGGTCAAACCCCAGACCATGCCAAATTTCCCTGACGACATACTCATAAAGTCGGATTCATGGTAAAATCAAATCATGCCTTACAAAGCTTTCCGGACAAAACTAAAACTCAATGACCGTCAAGCTACCTTGATGGCCAAACACGCGGGGTATGCTCGGTTCGTGTTTAATTGGGGATTACACTTATGGATGTCAGCTTATGAAGAGGGACTCAAGCCTAATATCAACTCCATTAAAAAGGTTTTTACGAATTATGTGAAACCTCAATATCCTTGGATGTCTGAATTGTCTTCTAAAGTTTATCAATATGGCTTCATTAATCTAGGGGATGCCTTTAAGCGCTTCTTCAAGGGAATAAGCAGTTATCCTAAATTTAAGAAGAAAGGCTACCATGATAGTTTGACGCTTGACAATTCCGGAAAGCCATTCAATCTGTCAGGAACTCGCCATAAGCTGCCTTTTGTGGGCTGGGTTTCTACATTTGAGGCTCTACCACCCAGTCTAGTTAAGAAAGTCACTATAACGCGCCAAGCAGGTGACTGGTATATGAGCTTTTTTGTAGAAACCACACCAGAAATCACACCGAAATTCCGAGAGAGAATCGGGGTTGACCTAGGAATTAACAATTTGGCGACTTGCTCCGATGGGACCCAATTCTCTAATCCCAAGGCTTATAAAGCAGCGACCAAAAAACTAGCCAGATTACAACGCCATTTAAGTCGCAAAGTCAAAGGCTCAAAAAATCGGGCCAAATGTCTCTTAAAAGTTCAAAAGCTACATCAAAGAGTCCCTAATATTCGCGGTGACACGATTCATAAAATAACTACTTTTTTGGCTAAAAACCACAGCCAAGTAGTCATTGAAGATTTGAATGTGTCTGGAATGCTGAAAAATCATTGTTTGGCGGGTTCTATCGCTGATGCTTCATTTTATCAGTTCCGTCGTCAACTCGGTTACAAGGCAGAACGTTATGGTTCAAAGTTGATTATTGCCGATAGATTTTATCCATCCAGTCAACTGTGTTCTAATTGCGGTTATCGTCAAAAAATGCCCCTAGTCCGTCGGACTTTTGAATGTCAGAACTGTGGCCTGAAGATTGATAGAGATTTGAACGCCAGTATAAATTTAGAAAAATCGCCGGGTTCCGACGATTACACTTGTGGACGGGGTGCTGCCGACAGTCCCGGACGAAGCAAGAAATAAACATCAATATCCGGCTATGTCCGGTTTTGTTTAAGTTTTATAGAGCAGCAGGTTGCTAGTGACTCATGCTAGAGGTCCTTTACCCGAAACCAATGCCCATATCCGCATTACCCGTCAGTCCTGGCAGTCTGGTATTCTCGAAGGAGATGTCAGCGCCGGCGACTATGTATGGCAGTTTCAATGGCGATTTAGACAACGTAAAACCTTAGTAATTCGACCCTCCCAGGGTCGCGCCTTAATCCAAGAACCCCTAGGGCGATTTCTGGAAAAGTGGGACTATAAACTTGAACCAGGCGGCGATTATTCTTTTACCATTCGCGCCAAGTTTTGATAGTCATTTATCCCGTGATTATCCCTGTTTAACGGTTCTGACCCACCAGAGAAGATGTCGGTAGTAACGAAGCAAGATGGCGATTCATTTCCTCCAAATATCTGGCTAGTTGAGAATAATCACGGCTAGTTAGTAGAGGGTCGTCCTGAGTATTTAACAACGATTCTAAAGGCAAAATACGATAATTCAGTTTCCCATGAAGTGAATATCGATGTACCCAAGTGGGTAAAGCTATCACCTCAGCAATTTCTATGGTTTCATCAGGAAAATTCTTGTTAATTCTCACCTTAAAAATAACTCCCACATCCCGATAATTTCCCCGCTGATTAGAAATAAAATTACCCATTGAGTAAATAGCCACAGCTTGGCGGATAGTACCATCTTCCTCAGTGATATCAAAAATTTGATAGGGTTGAACCACATGGGGATGACTCCCTAAAATAATATCCGCACCCGCATTAACCAAACTGGCGACCAGTCGTTTTTGTTCAGCATTCGGCTGGCGTTGATATTCCGTGCCAAAATGCAAGGCTACAGTAACTATATCAACTCCTAATTCTCGCGCTTTCTGAATATCTTGGATGATTTTCGCTTCATCAATTAAGTTAACTAAATAATCCTTTCCCCTAGGGATAGGAATGCCATTAGTGCCGTAGGTATAGGCAAAAAACGCCATTGATATATCATTCTTTTCAATCACAGTAATGGTGTCTGCTTCCTCCAGGGAGGCGGCTGTACCGACGGGAACCAAACCTCTACTTCTGACATTTTCCAGAGTTTTTAATAAACCAGCTTCCCGACGGTCTAGGGAGTGATTGTTAGCTGTGGTTAAAATATTAAATCCGGCATTTTTCAGGGCATCTGCGAGGGTATCCGGTGCATTAAATAAGGGATAACCTGTATATCCGGTTGCTGAACCTGCTAGGGTAGTTTCTAAGTTCCCAATTACCCAATCTCCGGTTTGGAGAATGTCGCTAACTTCCGTAAAAAAAGGGTCATAATTATAAGTATTTGTGCTGGGATTATAACCGGACCTAATTTGTGGTCCGTGCATCATAATATCGCCAACGGCAATTAATAAAGCTGACTGGGTATAGGGTTTGGGGGGTTTGGTTAAAGCGGTTAGTTTCTCTGGGTCTATGGGTTCAACCCTAGCGCTGGGTAGGATATCGCAGCCGATAACCAAGAGAAACAAACTACCAGAAATCAGGGTGAGCAATTTTTGAGGCAAAACTTTACATATATTCATATCGTGGAGATCGATGGAGTAAGTAGAAAGCACGTTGACAGCTAAGATAGCATATCAACTATGATCCGGTGAGGGGCATTGATTATAGATAATTCCTACCACCGATGTGGCAGTTTCAGAAGTTGTTATGACTACAGAGAGAATTTCAGCGCCAAGAAGGGGGAAAGGTCAGGAAAAATGCCACCAGTTAAGAAGGTGGCACTTTTGAAGCTGATATCTGTAGTCAGAAAGGATAGTTTACATACAAGTTCACCAATTCACTAGCACCTACCTACTATGCTTGACAAAATTGCTACCGCTATCTTTGCTGCTTTCCTGGCTTTCCCTGGCGCTACTAACTCAGAAGTTGCGGAAACTCATGTAGCACAGGGGATACAGTGTAACCGTAATGGTTCAATGATGGAAATGAAAAAATGTGCTGATGATGACTATCGAGCAGCCGATCGCAAACTGAATGAAGTTTACCAACAACTGACCCCAAAAGTGCAAGGGGAGGAAAGACAGCGCCTGATTGCAGCACAACGGGCTTGGATTCAATTCCGCGACACGAATTGTAGATTTGAATCTGCGGAAGCGTTGGGGGGGACTTTAGAGGGTCTGCTGTTCACCAACTGTCTCACTAAGATGACCACGAATCGCACGGCTGAATTACAGGGATATATAGCACAACGAGCCAGCAATGATCAACTCCAAGTGGGACAAGTGACTAATATGGTTCAGGGGGACATTATGTGCTATGTGACCCTTAAAGATCAGATGAACCGGGAACACCACTTAGGGGCAACTTTCGATATTTGTGCTAAGGCTAATCAATTCATCAATCGTCAGGTTTCCCTAAAATATTCACTGCAAAATGTTAACGACTGCGAAAGCATTGAACCCTGTGGAAAAACCCGCCAGGAATTACTGATTAGCAACATGGATATTCTCAGGTAGATGGTTGTGAGCCTAACTTTTGTGTGACGCGAAGGGGTACAATGGTTAGGCTTGACATCTTCACATCAGGGGGTTTTCCTATTCTTGATGTGGGGAGGAACTCGGAAAGAGGTTTGACTTTGGGTGTAGAACTGCGAAGTTATGTTTATCTGGACAATTTACAGCCCCAACACGCTGCCTATATTGGGACGGTATCGTTGGGGTTTTTGCCGTTACCTGGGGATGCGTCGCTGTGGATTGAAATTTCACCGGGAATTGAGATTAACCGCATTACTGATGTGGCTTTGAAGTCTACGGCTGTGCGTCCTGGTGTTCAGTTTGTGGAAAGGTTGTATGGTTTGTTGGAAATTCACTCTAGCCGCCAGGGAGATACGTTAACGGCGGGTAGGGCGATTTTGGATGCTTTGGGGGTACAAGAAAGCGATCGCCTCAAGCCGCGTGTGGTCTCTAGTCAAATTATTCGCAATATTGACCCTCACCAGGCACAATTGATTAATCGGACTCGCCGGGGACAGTTGTTGCTGGCTAAACAAACTTTATATGTTTTAGAGGTGCAACCAGCGGCTTATGCTGCTTTGGCTGCGAATGAAGCGGAAAAGGCGGCTTTAATTAATATTCTACAGGTGCAAGCGGTGGGGAGTTTTGGACGTTTGTATCTGGGTGGAAATGAACAGGATATTTTGGCAGGGTCGGCGGCGGCTTTAAATGCGATCGCTAATGTTTATGGTCGCGATACCTTATTTGTTGAAAGTAAGGAGTAAGGAATAGGGGGTTATTATGGCTAATATTGAACAATTAGCAATCTTGAGGCGGGGTGTGGTGAAATGGGAGTTTTGGCGACGGCAAAATGCGGCGATCGCACCGGATTTACAGGAGGCTAATTTCTCTGGTTTCCACCTGGAAGGGGTTAATTTGGCTGGGGCTAATCTTCATGGCGCTAATTTAAGGGGTGCTAAGTTGAGGTTGGCTAATTTAATGGGGGCTGATTTAGCAGGTGCAAACCTGGAAGGTTGTGATTTGGAAGGGGCGAATTTACAAGGGGCGGTTTTACTGGGGGCTAATTTATGTGATGGGAATTTGACTGATGCGGATTTGGGAAATGCTAATTTAATTGGGGTGGAATTTCGAGAGGCGATCGCCCGTCGGATTAATCTGAATGGCGCAAACCTAAGACGGGGGAATTTTACCAGGGCGAATTTATCGGCGGTGAGTTTAAATCAGGCTAATTTGAGTTACGCTAATTTCCATGAGGCGGTTTTGATAAATGCGATCGGCTATCAAGCGAATTTTCATTATACTAACTTGGTTAACAGCCATTTAAATGGGTCTTATTTATGGGGGATTAAGTTTAATAATTGCCAACTAATGGGGGCTGATTTACGATTCGCTAATCTCAGAAAATCTGCTTGGGAAAATACCGACGCAAGAGGTGCGAATTTGCGAGGTGCTGACCTGAAAGGCTCTATTTTACACTCGGTTGATTTACGGGGTGCGAATTTGCGAGGCGCTAACCTTAACGGCGCTATTTTAAAGAAGGTGAATTTAGATGATGCTATTCTACCTTATAATTAATCATAAATCATAAGAAACCGGGTTTCTCAATAGGAGGCGGGAATTAAGCACCAGCCTATCATCAACTGCAAGTGATCAGAAAATGAGATAAACTAAAGGATTATCCGTAACCCATCTTATAAGTCCACCTTAGCAGTCAACGGAATCAGCAAGTTATGTCAGGTTTTCCGCCGCATCTAGCCCAACCTCAATCCCTGCAACAATGCCTTAAACAGTATTTTGGCTATGATAGCTTTAGACCAGGACAACGGGAGATTATAGAACAAGTGCTGCAAAAGCGCGATGTACTGGCAATTATGCCTACAGGGGGGGGGAAATCCCTGTGCTTTCAACTTCCCGCCCTGCTGAAACCCGGTCTGACAGTGGTGGTTTCACCTTTAATCGCGTTAATGCAAGACCAGGTAGAAGCGCTAAAAAATAATGGTATTGAGGCGACATTTCTGAATAGTACGGTTGATTTGAATCAAGCGCGTCAGCGAGAGTTTGCTATTCTACAAGGTAAAATTAAGCTGCTTTATGTAGCACCAGAAAGGTTACTATCTCCTCAGTTTTTAGGGTTTTTAGATCGCATTGATGCGGAATTGGGAATATCAACTCTGGTAATTGATGAAGCCCATTGTGTCTCGGATTGGGGTCACGATTTTAGACCAGAATATCGACAAATTCAACAGGTGCGATCGCGTTATCCCCACGTCCCGGCGATCGCTCTCACTGCTACGGCTACCGAACGGGTCAGATTTGATATAATTCGACAAATTGTCCTCAAACAACCTTATGTTCATGTGGCGAGTTTCTACCGTTCAAA
The DNA here is from genome assembly GCF_032350395.1 of Limnospira sp. PMC 289.06. NCBI lineage: Bacteria > Bacillati > Cyanobacteriota > Cyanophyceae > Oscillatoriales > Sirenicapillariaceae > Limnospira > Limnospira sp. PMC 289.06. The sequence goes on along the minus strand of NZ_JARPLC010000060.1, from coordinate 7,161 downwards.
TCTCTACTATCAGGTGATTCCTAAACAACCTAAAAAACGGTTCACTCAACTATTAAAAGCCATTGAATCTATGTCCGGTTCAGGAATTATTTACTGTTCCAGTCGGAAAAGGGTGGAAGAAGTCGCATTACAATTACAACATAATAATATCCCCGCCCTCCCCTATCATGCGGGAATGGCGGATAGCGATCGCCTAGAAAGTCATACCCGTTTTATTCGAGATGATGTGCGAATTATCGTGGCTACTATCGCCTTCGGTATGGGTATAGATAAGCCAGATGTTCGGTTTGTTATACACTACGATTTGCCGAAAAGTTTGGAAAACTATTATCAAGAGTCAGGACGCGCTGGACGGGATGGACAACCGGCTCAATGTCTGCTATTTTTTAGTTATGGGGATATGAAAACTATTGAATATTTGATTGAGCAAAAACCTGATGTTGATGAACAAAGAATTGCGCGCCAACAGTTGCGACAGGTGATTGATTATGCGGAGTCTACTGAGTGTCGCCACCGCATTCAACTTCGCTATTTTGGAGAGGAATTTCCCGGTAATTGTGACGGCTGTGATAATTGTTGCCATGAACGACCTATAGAAGATTGGACGCTGGAAGCGATGAAGTTTCTATCCTGTGTAGCGCGGTGTCGGGAAAGGTTTGGGATGAGTTATATTATTGATGTGTTACGGGGTTCTAAAAATCAAAGGGTTGTGAGTAGGGGACATGATAAACTTTCCACCTATAATATAGGACGAGACCGGACTGTTGATGAGTGGAAAATGTTAGCGCGATCGCTTTTGCATCAAGGACTGTTAGACCAGACTAATGATGGCTATTCTATTTTGAAGTTAAATAACCTCAGTTGGGAGGTGATGAAAAGACAGCGGGAAGTCAAAATTGCGGTGGTACGCGATCGTCAACTTCCACAACAAACTTGGTCTATGGCGGCGGATGTGAAAATGTTATTAGAGCATCTTCGCCAAGTCCGTAAACAAATCGCTGACCAAAATGATATTGCTCCCTATAAGATTTTTTCTGATTCGACTTTGGGGTTAATGGCGCGAGAACGTCCCCAAACTAAAGAGGCTCTCTTGAGACTTTCTGGGGTGACTACTTATAAAGCTCAATCTTATGGTCAGCAGTTCTTAAATGCTATTTATGAATATTGTCTCGAACAAGGTATTCCCCTAAAGTCTACTAAACCGCCACTAACTACTTTATCATCATCATCTGTCTCTAAGTGGTATCATGTCTCGCCTACTGTTATCCAAACTTGGGAGTTATTTAAGCAGGGTTTAAGTGTCCAGGAAATCGCCGACCAGAGAGGCTTAAAATCTACTACAATTTATGGTCATTTGGCGGATTTAATTGCTAACAATTATGGCGATATCGATATTGATACTTTGATATCTCCTGAACGAAAACAGGTGATTTTAGAAGCGATCGCTGTTTTGGGAGATGGACCCCTCACACCAATTTATGAATATCTAGGAAAAGCCTACAATTATGGGGAAATTCGATTAGTTCAGGCTTTGTGGCGATCGCAAAATTCCCCCGATATTGAGTTTTAATTCCTCCAGACTAATCACTAAAATAACCAACCATTAATCATTCTACTACCCGACTCCTTTGTGAGATTTTGATAAGTTTTGCTAATTCATACAGCCAGAGGGATTTTATTTTCAAAAGATTGTTAAGAATTAATACATTTTTATTGAAAATCCCTCGCAAAAAGTTGACGAGATTATAGGGGTTGTGGTACACTCAAATAAATCGCACCCAAGGGGTTGCTATGTCGTTATGCAAAAATAGAGGCTGTAACGCTGATTATATCGGACTTCAATTTATTATCCCACCAAAAAATTAAATTCACGATGCACGAGTTTTTGGCTAAAGTCCGATCCATTTTTTGACCTATCTTGACAAAAACGCCACTTTGTGCATATATCCATTATCTGGCTGGGGAAGGTTTTTAAAAACAGTCGTCGGGGATGAATAATTGATAATTGTAGGGGCGGGTTCCGCAGTTAGTTATGGGACTCAGCGACAATATTAATAAACCCGCCCAACCCACCCGGCAATTAATGGATAATTGACAATATTAATAAACCCGCCCAACCCCACCCGGCAATTAATGGATAATTGACAATATTAATAAACCCGCCCGACCCCACCCGGCAATTAATGGATAACCGGCTATATCAATAAACCCGCCCGACCCCACCCGGTAATTAATCATCAATTATCCATGATTAATTAAGGTTGGGTTGAGTCTGCTTGAGGATATTAGGGATTTTAGTAATAATTTGTTCAGCAATTTCTGAGGGTTTTTCATTCCCGTTGATAGTAATAGAAATATCAGCTTGTTGATAAAGATGTCGCCTAGTTTCGAGGATATTATCGAGGCGAGTTAGGGGGTCTGGGTGTTGTAGGAGAGGTCGGGTTGTGTCTCCTTTTAGACGTTCATATAAGCAATGAGTTGGGACATCTAACCAGACAATGATACCATGTCTTAAATAACTCCAATTCATCCTTTTAATAACAACCCCTCCCCCAGTAGCTACCACCAAATGTTGATAAGCACAGAGACTAGATAGGACTTGAGATTCTAAGTTCCTAAATTCTTCCTCTCCCTGGGTGGAAAAAATTTCTGGAATGGCTTGTCCCGAAACTTGACTAATCAAAACATCGGTATCAAAAAACTTATAGCTTAATCGATTAGCCAATATCTCCCCAACGGTAGATTTTCCAGCGCCCATCATACCAATTAAATAGATGTTAATTCCTTGTATTTGTTCTAAAACCATAAGACAATCAAAAAGCGCACAACTGATAATAACTAGCCAGATAATTTTAACCGATTTCATCCTCATCATCAAAACCCCAATCTTCCTCATCAGATTGAATTTTGGTAGGGGGAGAAGGTGGGTTAATTAGACGATAGTCTGCATCATACACCGATTCGGTACGACCAGCACCGGAATTTTGACCGTCTTTATAATTGAAGGAATAGACGGAACCTGACCAGGATTCTTTTTGAGGTTGTTGCTGTACTTCAAAGGTTTTTCCGGTGGTTTCTGGGGGTGTGGGAGTGGTGGTGGGGGTGTTTTCTGGGGGTGGAGGAGTGGGGGTGGTTGGTGCATTATGGGGAGGTAAATTATCCCAATCTTCATCAGTATTAGGAGAGTTTAAGGGATTGATATTGCGTTTATTCCAGGATTCTGATTCTGATGGTTTGGGGGTAGTTTGTCTAACGGGTGGGGTTTCTGGTTCATTTTGGCGATCGCTATCATTTTCATCCCAACTATCGCTAACTTTGCGGACTTCGGTTTCCCAATCATCACTATTTTTGTGAGTTTTGGGGGATTTATTTTTGGAGGTAGGGATAGGCGGTTGATTTTCGGGTTCTAATTCTAGTTCGGATTGCAAATTATCCCACTCTGAATCATCGGCTTGTGGTGACGGAGGGATTTGTGCATCAGGTGGGTTAGATTGGGGGGATGGTTGTATAGGTTTTTTACTGGCTTTAGGACGTGACGGAGAGGGGGTGTAAGAGAGTTGGAATAAACTGGCAATCATCAGAGAGGTTAATATACCGATGAACAGAAAAATTAGTAGCCATACTGACAGGGGTAAGGTGGGTAATTGCATACCCAAAAATACTAAAGATATGGCGGGGGAAAGATTTTGTATAGTTAACAATACCAAACCACCGACTATAATCAAAATAGCGATCGCACTTTTTCCAGACATCACCTAAATAACCCCATTGAAAATGTCAATAAATAATTAGCAACTCCCCTCAGAATTAATCGGGTTTCCACCTACGCAAAGGTACACAATCAATCTCAAATTGATCTAGGGTTCGCGCTACGACAAAATCTACCAAATCCTCAATAGTTTGGGGATGATGATACCAAGCCGGGATAGCCGGGACAATGCGCGCACCTGCTTCTGCTAAAGTGGTCAAATTTCGCAGATGGATAAGACTTAGGGGAGTTTCCCGTGGTACAATTACCAATTTTCTACCTTCTTTTAATTGTACATCTGCCGCCCGTTCGAGTAAATCGGAACTCAGACCTTGGGCAATTTTAGCCACTGTACTCATACTACAGGGAATCACGATCATACCGATAGTCCGAAAGGAACCACTAGCAATATTAGCCCCTACATCCTGCCAGGGATGACAACGCAGTTTTCCCCCGGTTTCCACCCCAGCCTGCTGTCGCCAAAATAATTCCTGGCGATCGCTATCTCCAGGCATTTGCAAATTATTCTCAGCTTGCCATACCATGTAGGAAGACTTAGAAGCCACCAATTCGATAGCATAGTTGGCTTGCAGGAGGTATTTTAAGGCGCGGACGGCATAAATAAGTCCTGAAGCACCGGAAACGCCAATAATCAACGGTCTGGTTGGGGTGGTCATTAGGGAAACTTCCCCTCTTGAACTTCTGTGCAGAATTGTGTCACGGCGTTGGTAATGGTATCGTGTAGGTTGGCGTATTTTTTGGCAAATGGTGGTTGCCAGGGGGTTAACCCCAATATATCAGAGGTTACCAGCACTTGTCCGTCGCAGTGGGGACCCGCGCCAATACCAATGGTGGGAATGGTTAGTTGTTGGGTAATTTCCGCCGCCAAGTCCTTGGGGATATGTTCCAAGACTATAGCAAAAGCCCCCGCTTGTTGTAAGGCGATCGCTTCTGATAAAATGCGTTGTGCTGCGTCTATGGTTTTCCCCTGTTGGCGATACCCTCCCAGTTGATGTACAGACTGGGGAGTTAAGCCGACATGACCCATAACGGGAATACCCACTTTAACTAAGGCGCTGACCGTATTAGCCATTTCATCATAGCCCCCTTCTAACTTTACGGCCGATGCTCCTGTTTCTTTCAATATCCGTCCGGCTGAATGAATCGCCTGTTGGGGACTTTCCTGGTAGGTCAAAAATGGTAAATCCACTACCAATAGGGATCTTACCACAGCCCGACGCACTGCTTTGGCGTGGTGCAACATTTCCTCAAGGGTTAGTGGTAGGGTGGTTTGGTAGCCTAAACCCACCATGGCTAGGGAATCACCTACTAGAATAATATCAATACCTGCTTGGTCGAGAATTTTGGCGATCGCATACTCATAAGCAGTTAGCATGGTAATTTGGTGTCCCTGCTGTTTCCAATCGATTAATTGTTGGGTGGTTACTGCCATAATTGTTTGTAGGTTTAGGGATTACAAGTTGCAGAGTCTTGATTTTATCAAAAACTGAACAACTATCTCATCCTAAGTTAAACACTGAGAATACTAATGCAGCCCAATTATATAATACTTGGTCTCAATTTGCTGAGTCTAGGGTTATCAACCCTTGTCTGGACAGCCACCCCCACTCAAGCCGCTGAGTTTTTACGTTTTTCCATCGGAAATAGAGATTTTTCTATCCCTGTCGATGTTTTAGAAAGTTATCTCGAAAGTAAGCCGAATAATTCCGAAAATCAAAGTTTAGATAATGTCGCCAATTTATTAAGTCCTAAAATTCAGGCACAAGTCCGGGAAATATTGGGGAGACGCTATCAGTTTAGTGATGCCGAAATCAGCCATTTATTGAGTTCTCCTATGGTGGCAGATTTTTTAATTCAGGTGGGAGATATTCTTGAAACTGAACCCGATGCTAATGGCGCAGAGGCGATCCGAAATGCTCTCGTATCAGCGAGTAGTCTCCCTGAAGGATTTACCCTCATTGATATGATCAGAGAGTTTCCTAGTCCTAGTATTTATGTGAACCTCAATGAGGCTTTACAAGCATTAACTAATATGGCAATTTTAATTGATTCAACTAAGATAACAATTGCAGATATCAAAAAACTGGCATCTTCTCAGGCTCAAAATGCTGGAAATCTTGATTTTAGTCAATGGCGAGACTTGCGAAAAATCGGAGAAATCCCAAGTTCTAAATCCACCTTTACCATTAGTGATTCAAGTGGCGATCGCCAATTTGATTTTGATTTGTACCTTCCGGAAACTACTGATAGTAATATACCCACTTTAATCATATCTCATGGTTTAGCCTCAGACCGCAGTCGGTTTGAATCCCTCGCCCGCCATTTAGCCTCCTATGGTTTTGCGGTAGCTATTCCTCAGCACACTGGTAGTGATTTTCAGCAATTCCAAGACTTGTTAATTGGGAAAGTCTCAGATATGTTTAATCCGCGAGAATTTATAGACAGACCCCTTGACATTTCCCAAGTATTAGACTATCTGGAAGCCTTAAATAGTGGAGATTTAACCAATCGCCTAAACCTGGAAAATGTGGGAGTAATCGGACATTCTCTCGGAGGTTATACCGCTTTAGTTTTAGGAGGTGCGCCGCTGAATTTTGCACAACTCAACATTGACTGCAATCAAGACAATTTTTCCCTTAATCCTTCCCTATTTCTCCAGTGTCGCGCCCTAGAATTACCGCAAACAGACATCAACTTGCGAGATGAAAGAGTTAATGCGATTTTGCTGATTAACCCCATCAATAGCAGTATATTAGGAGAAGCAAGTATCAATAAAATCGCCATTCCAGTGATGATGGTAGCCAGTGGCTTAGACATATTAGCACCAGCCATATTAGAACAAATACCAGCTTTTAATTGGTTAAATAATTCCCATCGATATTTAGTGTTGAAAGAAAAGGATAGTCACTTTTTTGATATGAATCAATATACGGCTGAAGCCATACCCAACCTAGGAGGTTTGACCCGTCCAGCTACAGAAATTTCCCAGGGATATATCAAAAGTCTAAGTGTGGCATTTTTCCAAACCCACATAACTAATAATCCTGAATATCAGCAATATTTACAAGCCGCATATACTATCCATATCAGTGATGCTGCTTATCCTATCCATTTGATATTACCCACTCCCGACCAGAGGCTAAGAGTTAGGTAAAATCACATAATATATATATATTTACCCTTGACAAATCCTGGAACTTGACTTATTATCAAATAATGGAAATCTGTGCAAAAATACAGTAAAACCCAACACAAGCCAGTAGGTTGGGTGAAACCCAACACAAGCCCACAGAGAGTAGGTTGTGTGAAACCCAACAAAAGCCAGCCAGTAGGTTGTGTGAAACCCAACAAAAGCCAGCCAGTAGGTTGTGTGAAACCCAACAAAAGCCAGC
>NZ_JARPLC010000059.1:2574-28905 GCF_032350395.1 Limnospira sp. PMC 289.06 | reverse complement strand
TCACCAATAATCTGACTACCCCTATGGGTTTTGAAATTTGAGCCATACCCTCCCCCTAACCGAAACAAGCACTATTGGGGAAACGAACGATGTGATAGCAGTCAATGGTGAGGAACGAACCGATAGGCTTGCCATTGACGGGTATCACGAGAGAGTTACCCTATCGGTGTTTGGTTAGGGGGAGATAGTAGGCATTTGACAGATTGATTAAGTTGTGCTTATTGACTGAGTAATCAACCTATTGACAGAATTATTTTCCTATGCTAGGACTAGATTGTGAGTAACATTTGAGTAACTAGGCATAGTTATTGGGTTGAGTAATAACCCGCTATCGCTGTTAGGATAAGGGTTTATAGTTAACACGCTCTGATGGTTGTTAACCATGGGAGGGGCGCAATGGGGGGAAGATCAGTTGGATTAATGTTAGCAGGTAAAATAGCCAATGGCTTCTTCTGATTATTCTTCTGGTTCGAGTCGATCGCATAAATCAGGTTTTTCTTCGGGTCGTCTCAGTGAAGCCAAAGGGGGCCGAATCAAGAAGCGATTCTCGTTCCGAGGCGCTGGGCGATCGCCAGGTTCTGCTAGTGTTTACCATCCCCCGAGAAATAAACCACCATTAGGTTCTAGGAGATCTTCGAAGGGGGAGGGCGGGCCAATTAAGTCAGTAAAATGCACTCCCTTTCGGCTATACCTGGTGTGGTTAATCCTACTGGCGGGAATTTTGGGGCTGGTAGTGCAACTGTTTCGTCTGCAAATCATCGACGGTCCTTTTCTGAAAGAAAAAGCTGAATATCAGCAACAACAGCGTTCTCTACCGTTTATTCCCCGTCGTCCGATTAGCGATCGCAATGGTACAATTCTGGCTTTTGATCAGCAGGTATATACCCTATATGCTCACCCAGTTTTGTTTAAAAGCCCACCAGAGGAAATCGCCCAGCAACTAGCGGGAGTAGTGGTTAATCCGGATCTAAGCAGCCCCACGGCTCAGGAATTGCTGAATTTATTTAATTTAGCCCAGAGTGGTCTAAAGGTAGCTGATAGTTTATCAGAACAAATGAGGCGGAGGATTCTCCGATTACAGATTGATGGCTTAGAATTAATTCCTGAGCGGCGGCGACTTTATCCCCAACAAAATTTAGCTGCTGATGTTGTGGGTTATGTAGACAAAGAAGGCCGAGGTCAAGCGGGAGTTGAGTATAGTCAGGAAAACCTGCTTAAACGCAGTATGCCTTCCCTGCTGTTTCAAAGGGCGGTAAATGGCGCATGGGTTCCCTCTCAACTGGCTGGGGGTTTCATCCAAATGGATGACCTAGAATTGCGGCTAACCATTGATTCTCGTATGCAGCGCATTGTCCGCAGCGCCCTAGCTGAACAGGTAGAGGCTTTTAAGGCGAAGCGGGGAACTGTGATTGTGATGGATGCCGAAGATGGTTCTATACTTTCGTTAGTGAATGAGCCTTCTTATGATCCCAATCAATACTATAACTTTGACAAGGAACTATTTAAAAATTGGGCTTTGACGGATTTATACGAACCCGGTTCTACCTTTAAGCCGATAGCAGTGGCTTTAGCTTTGGAGGCTAAGGCGATCGCACCAGATAGTTACATTAATGATGAGGGTAGCATTCAGATCGGCCCTTGGACTATCTCTAATGCCGATTATAGTTCCGCAGGTGCTAGGGGGAATGTGTCGATTACGGATATCGTCAAATATTCCAGTAATATCGGCATGGTGCGGATTGTGCAACGCCTGGACCCAAAAGTTTATCATCAGGGTCTACAGCGCCTAGGTATGGGGAAAGCCGTTAATGTTGACTTACCCTTTGCGGCTACTGGTCTGCTGAAAAGTGCAGAGGATTTTGTAAATGTACCCATTGAGATTGCTACCAGTTCCTTTGGCCAGGGATTATCAATTACTCCTCTGCAATTAGCTCAAATCAATGCTACCTTAGCCAATGGTGGTAAGTTAGTGACACCCCATGTAGTACAAGGGTTGTTTAATAGTCAGGGACAGTCCTACTTACAAACTTCCATCCCCCAACCGGAACAGGTTTTTTCCTCCGAAACCGCCCAAACCGTTTTAGAAATGATGGAAACTGTAGTGACTGATGGCACTGGTAAAAATGCCCACATTCCCGGATATCGCATTGCTGGAAAAACCGGAACTGCTCAAAAAGCTAGTTCTACCGGTGGTTATTATCAGGGGGCTTATATTACCAGCTTTGTTGGTATTATGCCGGTAGATAATCCTCGCTATGTAGTGGTAGCGGTAGTAGATGAACCAGAAGGGGGAAGTGGTGGATTAGTGGCGGCTCCCATTGTTAGGTCAGTAATGGAGGGTTTGATTAAAGTTGAACAGATCCCCCCATCTAAGTTTTAGTCAGATCTCCCTCGGCTATATGATTAAATTTGAACATCCATCGACCTGATCATCTCATGAAGCTAATATTTTTAGGTTCGGGTTCAGCCTTTACCGTAGGGGCTGATAACTTTCAATCTAATATGATGCTGGTAGCGGAAAATAATCGGAAACTGTTGATTGACTGTGGGAGTGATCTGCGGCATTCTCTGTATCAGTTGGGATGGTCTTATCGAGATGTTACTGATATTTATATTAGCCATATCCATGCTGACCATACGGGAGGCTTGGAATATATGGGGTTTACGACTAAATTTGATCCTAACTGCTCACGCCCTAAACTTTACCTGAGCCAAGAACTTGCTGACCTGGTCTGGAATAATTGTCTGGCGGGAAGTATGACTTCTATTGAAGATGATTTCGCTACCTTAGAAACCTATTTTGATATTGAACCGATTTCTCCGGGGTCTGGTTTTACTTGGGAAGGGGTTGATTTTACTTTGGTTCCTACTATTCATATTCAAGACAAATATCAGGATGTTCCGAGTTATGGTCTGAGTTTCTCGGTGGCGGGAGTTGAGGTATTTTTGACTACGGATACTAAGTATTGTCCCCAGCAATTGCAGGGTTTTTATGAGAGTGCAAATCTCATTTTTCATGATTGCAATACGGCTCCAGTTACGGGAGGAGTTCATGCTCACTATCAGGAACTTATGACCCTACCGGACAAGATTAAAAATAAAATTTGGCTGTATCACTACCCACCGGGTCCCCTCCCTAATGCTGAACAGGATGGCTTTAAAGGGTTTATTAAACGGGGGCAAACTTTTGTTTTTGACAATGGTAAATTCTTGGTAAAAATGCCAACTCAATAATTGGGGTAATAGGTAATGGGGACTGCTACCCATTCCCCTGTCTCTGGTCTAAGGTTGATTGTGGTCATGGCCCTAGGCTTTTTTCGGCAATTGCTGAAATTCCAGAAAAGAATCGATATACTCGTTGGAAGCGTCGAATTTAACAGCATGAAACATAACCCCAACCCCACTTCGGAGTTCTCGGAGTCGGCGGAGGAAATTCCTAATCAATTTGATATCATTGTGGTGGGAAGTGGTGCGGCTGGACTCTATGCCAGTCTTTGCCTTCCGCCTCATTTCCGCGTCGGTTTAGTTACTAAAGATAGTCTGGGAAGTGGCTCTAGTCCCTGGGCTCAGGGGGGCATTGCGGCGGCTATTTATCCCCCAGATACGCCACAATTACACCTAGAGGATACCTTACAGGCGGGGGCGGGATTATGCGATCGCCAAGCTGTACAGTTTTTGGTAGACCATGCGGCGGAGGCGATCGAGTTTTTGGTGAATTTGGGTGTGGACTTTGACCGCGCTGGAGAAAAATTAGCCACTACCCTAGAAGCCGCCCACTCTTGTCCTAGGGTTCTCCACTCCCGCGACACTACGGGAAGGGCGATCGTTGATGTCCTCATGGCTACGGTATTAAAACGCCCTAATATTCAGGTGGTTTCTGGGGCGATCGCTTTAAGTATATGGCCAAATCCTCAAACTGGGCGCTGTCAGGGTGTTAGTGTCCTGTATCAAAGTCAAATTCGCTGGCTACAAGCTAAGGCTGTGGTATTAGCCACTGGTGGCGGCGGTCAAGTTTTCGCCAAAACTACTAACCCTGAAGTTAGCACCGGAGATGGCATTGCGATCGCATGGCGAGGGGGGGCTGCTGTCCGAGATTTAGAATTTTTCCAATTTCACCCCACAGCCTTAATGAAACCCGGCGCACCCCATTTTTTAATTAGTGAAGCTGTGCGAGGAGAAGGGGCTCATTTAATCGATCGCCAAGGGCGGCGTTTTGCCTTTGACTATCACCCAGCCGGGGAATTAGCCCCTAGAGATGTCGTCAGTAGGGCGATTTTTATGCACCTACAAAAAACCTCAGATCACCCCGCTGAGGATAATGTATATTTGGATATGCGACCCATACCACCAGATAAAATTCGCCATCGTTTTCCGAATATTATTAACGTCTGTAAAAATTGGGGCATTGATGTCTTTAATGAACCTATGCCTGTAGCCCCTGCTGCCCATTATTGGATGGGAGGTATTACCTGTGATTTAATGAATCGTACCTCTATGCCAGGGTTATATGCCATTGGAGAAACTGCCAGCACGGGAGTTCACGGCGCTAACCGTTTGGCTAGTAATTCCCTATTGGAATGTTTGGTTTTTGCTTCTCAATTATCCAAAATTGAAATAGATTTGACTGACCATGAATATATCGATTATACACCTTCGATGATATTGGTGCAAGGTAAATCTGATTATGCTCAAGAATTAGAGAAAATTGAGGAAATTCGCCACAGTTTGGCGGCTTTGATGTGGGAAAGTGCCGGAATTTGTCGGACCCAAACCGTCCTAGAAGCAGCTATCCCGATTATTTTTAATTGGCGCAAGCAGTTGCAAAAATTAGAAATCAGTAAATATTTACTGACCATGAACCCTTGGCAAAATATGCAGTTATCATCTCCTGAAGCTGGCAAAACTTTAAAAGCCTTGGCGGAAACTTTCAACCTGTTAGATATCGGATATTTGATTCTGCAAAGTGCCGCCTATCGCCAGGAAAGCCGAGGGGGACATTACCGCCTAGATTACCCAGAAACTAGCCCAGATTGGCAAATTCATACTGTGAATAAGGTTAATCTACCGAGAAAATGATTAACCAGGATTAGCCCTCCCATTAGTAGGAGAGGGTTAATCCATAGTGATACTAATTTAGGAGTCGATTAATCTTGGGCGGTCACATTCTCATAAACACCCTTATCTCGCTTGACTAGCTTGGTAAACCCCGCATTTCTGTAATCAGCATTAGAAGTGGGAATAGACAGCATGGGTGAACCCAACAGGCGACGGACGGGTGCATCTTCTGGGGTATCCCCCACTTCACAACCCGCTAACTGACAAACCTCGCCCCAGGTTTTCACCTCCCGATTGATACTGTGCATAACCTCAATCTTGCGGTTATTGCTAGGACACAAATAATCGTAGATTGGCATAGCAGTTTTCTCAAACAGATAATATCAAAAAGCCCTCTGTTCATTTGTACCATAAAAACTTAAAATTTACATAAAATTTGAACGACACGGCCCTATTGATGATAAGCTATCTCGTAGCGATGAAGCCCCACCGGGGTCAGGGATGATTTCTAACGGACTCTGGTGGGTCTCAACCCTGGTCTGGTTGTCTGAGATCTAGTTTTAAGGAGAAGTTTACATGAGTGATTTTAAGCCTACCCCGGAGACCGATTTAACCACTACTCAATTATTAGACCGATATCACATTAATGATACTAGCCTCCTGAGAACCTGGGCAACACTGCACGGATTAAATGGCAGTCGTAGCACCTATTCCCCTCAAGAAATAGATTTGCTTGATCATGTTCATCATCACCTTCATAATTTGGGGATGACTATTGATGAATATCAAAATTTACTTAACCGTCGTCCTTCTCGTCCCACTTCTGAACCTCCACAACCTGTTAATAATTCCTATACTCCCCCTAATTCATCGGCGGAAACTACTGCTCACTCTGATGATGAAATCGTGGATGGTGCGGCGGCTACGGTTGACCTATTAATGGCTCAATATTCGGAGGCGATCGAATGTGTGGGAGAACGGATTGCGGAACACTTTATTGATGAATTAGATGCCTCGGTTATGCGACATTTGGCGAAAAAAGTCCAAGAACGTCAGGCGATGAAGTCTAGTCAACCTAATCGTTTTTTGCGGACTATTAAATCGGTTTTAAAGCCTAGCCAGAATCCGATGTTAACTGATGGTAAATCCGAACAATCTCCCTGGGAGATGGAAAGTAATCATCGTTTAGGATAAGTTCTGATTAATCAGGCTGATATCCCTAAAAGCGTCGATGGGGAATTGGCATAGTAGACCATCGATTGGTCTGCTTTTCTAAACGCGCTAATCTCCAGATTTTGCCTTGGGCTTGTCTTTGTAGGTAAATCTGAAATCGGTTGTGCTGTTCCCGCCACCAGCGATCGCTAAATTTTACACTTAGGTTATAGGTTCCCTCAACCTTAAATCCTGGCAGGTTATTAATCATTATTGGTTCCATATTCGAGATGTTTACCCGTGTGATTTTAAATGATTGGGGGGAACTAGCAAAATCAGATTGTAACTTGAGTTGTCGATGGATTTCTTGGATCTGTATGGTTAAGCCTTGTTGCACTAAGGTGGGTGTTGGTGTTATCCCCAGCGGAGAACATCCCCATAATATCAATGCTAATAAAGAGATAATTACAGTGGGGAGAAACTGCAACGGAAAAGGGGTCAATTTTTTAACCAACAGGCGATCGCTCATTTTAGCCAACAATTTCTGAATACCGTTTACAGGCTGGGAATTACAGCCCCATTATATTTACCTTGACAATTGCCTGAAATCATATTATCATATAATAGTCATAATAATCATCAACCAAATCTCTCAAATTAACAGGAGAATTTATGACGACCAAAAACCCTAGGCGCAAAGTCGCAAAGTTCATCAATATCTTAGGGTTATTTATATCAACAGTAGCTGTGTTTGTGTTTGCGGGTTGTGGACCCGGACAAGCCGTTAACTGTTCAAATTCCAGTAATTGGGTGACAGCCTATAATAACCGACAAGTTAATCATACACACATTTTTTGTGGAGAGTTGAATCAACGGGGAAGACTGGTAGGATTTCATTCGCGTCCGGAGGGAAGAAATCCCGCAACTGTTGGCGGATTTAACATTACCCAAGCCCCCAATAGTCAGGGTATTTATGCAGGAGAATGGACTTATCAAGGGTCATCTCAACAAAGGAAATTTTCGACTATGTTTCCCGATCGCTGTAGTGCTACACAGGTGATTAACTCCATTGGTCACGCCGCCGCCAATACCATATCATGTCCTTCTAGCGCTCCTAATTGGGCTTTGTGTGGCTATAATAGCCCTGGTGATGGGGGAGATAATCGGTTTTGTAACGCTAATGATGGCAGTCGATACATCGTTGTTGGCGCTACTAATAATGATGGTAAAATTAACACAGGATTTCCTTTAAGGTTGTCAAGATGAGTATTCAAACTAATTGGGATTGGTCAGAGTGGGGAAAAAAAAGTAACGCCCACCGCCGGGTGGTGGAGTTTTTAACTTTGGATGTGCAGGATAACTGCGAATATATTAAGCATATATGCGCTCAAATTGCCGCGTTAGAAAATGGCGAAATGGCTGATTGTATCTGTTCTGGTAATGCTTATTATGTGAGTTTATCCCCCCAAAATGTGACGATTGAGAATCTGATTATAGATGATGAACCCATCGAAACTATCTCCCTTAATGAGTTTAAGGAAGCTATTTTATGCTGGCAAGACAAACTTGAAGATTAGATAAAATAGTGGGGGATAAACTGGCTAGTATTCTGGGTTATGGGGGTACGATCTTCTCGAATACCAATCCCGGCTGCTTCGTCACCGATAACCCAGGAACCCACCACGGGATAACAGCCTTGAAATTCTGGGAGGGGAAAGTAGGCTTGATAAATGACGGGTACATCTTGATATATACCCTGGGTTTGATAGGTGCGATCGCCATAGTAAATGCTAATATTAGCACCTTCTCGGGAGAAAATAGGTTTACTGATGTAGGGATGTCGCAGGGGGCTAGAATCGAAATAAGCAGGTAATAAATTAGGGTGATCTGGGAATAACTCCCAGAGAATGGGTAAAATAGCCTTATTGCTAAGAATCATTTTCCAGGGTGGTTCTAGCAATTGCATCGCTTCACGGAGAAGAAACTCGCTAAATTCATCATCAACTATCCACTCCCAAGGGTAGAGTTTAAACATTAACTCAATTGGCTGATATTCCAAATCACAAAAACACATCCGATCAGAATCCCAACCCACTTCATCTATATACAAATGTTTGGTTTCAAAACCGGCTTGCATCGCCAAATCTCTTAAATATTCAACAGTCCCCAAATCTTCCTCAGTATCCCGTTCGCAGGTAAAATGTAGATACCTTCTGCGGGGTGGTAAAGTTTGGTAAATTGCCTGTAATTGGGCTAGTAGTTTTTCATGGATTGAGTTAAACTGATCAGCATCAGGAAAAACCTCTTCTAACCACATCCATTGTACCACACTGGCTTCTAACAAAGCCGTGGGAGTATCGGCATTATATTCGAGTAATTTAGGGGGGTTAACGCCATCATAAGCCAAGTCAAACCGACCGTATAAACTGAGGTCTTCCCGCGTCCAAGACCGACAACATAGCTCAAAAAAATCCGGGTCAATAGACAGTTGCTGATAACGCTGTTCGGACACAATACAATCAACGGCTTCTAAGCAGAGTTCGTGTAGTTCCTGGGTAGCCGCTTCTATTTCATCAATTTGTTCGCTGGTAAATTGGTAACAAACGCTTTCGTTCCAATACAATCCATCGATTTCGTAGAAATGAAATCCCACCTCGTCGCACTTATCTTTCCAGTGAGGACGAGGTGTGATTGAAATACGCTGCATTTTTGAACTTACCATAGTCTGATTACCATAGTATGCTATCAAAGGGCATTTGTCAATGGGAAAATGTTAAAAAAACATTAAATCCCTCAACCTTGATAATTACCGCTTTTTCAAGTAACTATTATACCACTCAATTAACCCACCATTGACATAACCGACGACACCGCCGACCACCACAAAGACTAACAGACTCCAAAATAAGGCAGAAATTCCGGGATTTAACATATATTGATGTTGGTCATTTTTTACTAGGAATCCCCGTTCAATATCACCGGAAACCGCCGAGGCGACAATACCTCCCGCACCCAGTCCCGCCCCTAAAATTTGAATGGTGTGTTCTAAAGAGCGATCGCATTCTGTTTGTTCAATTTCCACCAGTCCGCGAATAGTATTAATCAGTTCTGAAAACAATTCTTGTCCGGGGATTAAATACTCTAAATCGACTTCTATTTGTTCGATAAATATACTTCTGGCTTTGGCTTGAAACTCCTGCAAAAAAGGTAAGTTATCTTCAGGTATGGCAATATTTTCCAGGTTTTTAACACAGGTTTGATAGTTTCTTAGGTTGGTTTCAATGGTGTTTAAGTGAATTTTCATCTGTTGAATATAGTTAAAATACTCAAAAGATAGTCCGGGTAGTTTAGTCAATTCCTGCTTTAAAATATCGAGTTTTTGCCGGGTGGTTTCTGGTAATTCCTGAATAGTTTGGAGATGGGGGGACAATTGTTGATAGAGTTGTTTCGCCTGTTGATAACACCAACGGGACTGGCGATAAGCATAGAGGATTTTATGGCGACAACATAATAGATTAATCAAGGGTTCATAATATCCCCCTTGGCTTTCTAACTGTTGAGTTTCGGGGGAATTATTCAACCAGATTAATAGATGAATTGTAGGGGTTTGATATTCAAAAATCGGACTCCCGAATAACTGACCCTCACCGGGGGGATGTTTTAATAAAAGTTCCGCTTCTGTGGGGGGAAATAATCCCCGAATACAACTATTGATAAAATCGCTTTGATTTTCCGCCCCCATAGGTTCAGCCCAAAACAGCAGAGTTTGTCCCAAATCTGAGTTAATAAAATCGGGATTTAAGCAGTAGTCGGGATTGAGAAATGTCTGCAATTCGGAGACTTTCACAACTGCTTCTGGTCGATACAAAGTAATATCAACAGCGTAGGTATCATGAATTTGCACCGGATACACTCCTCCCTTAATTTGAGGAGAATTAACACCGGGTTTACCATAGAAATCTAAAAAGGTATTGGGGTCAGGTTTCAACAGTGGGATATGGTCGCTGTTCGAGTTATTATCCGTTGAAGCAAAGCCAATTTTTCCGTCAGGTTTCTGGAGTTGTTTAATCAAGTTTTTTAACTGAGGAGAACCCAACTTAATTCCCAACTCCCGGCATTTTTCCCACAGATGGTCTGATGTGTTAATGGGGTCATTTCCTGACTGCAAAGTGTTTCGCAATTGGAAAGCGATTAAGGTTAGTTTGGGGTTTTTAACAGTCTCTAACTGAGTCTCAGCGACCATCTATTAATTATCAGTTGATGATTTCTTGGGGGGAGTTTGGTTAGTTGGCTGACTTTGCAGAATGTTATTTTTTAATAACTCTTTAGTGCTTCGAGGTTGGCTAGTAGTTGAAGATAGGTTAGTAGTTCCGAATAAACGTTGATCGTTGGGTTCTGACTCCGGTTCAGAATTATAGTTTTTCAAGATGTGTAAATAAGCCGCGCGTATATCATCATACTTTTTTGACCAACCTGATATCGCGTCAGCTAGAGTTTCAATATCATCTGGTAGCGGTTCAATTAAATCAAGTAGTTCTTGATGTTGGGAGTCGTTAAATAATTGAGGCTGTTTCTGTAGGAGTTGGACAAAGCATTGTAAGTTTTTCTGATAGCTAGACATAGGACTGATAGTTAAACACTTTATCTAATCAATGATATCACATTTAGGGTATTCATCAACCCAGTTTCTGAAGTAGACAATTGGTAATCAAAGATGATATAGCAGTTCTAAACCAGTCGTGGAAGACCCTCACCCCCAACCCCTCTCCCAGAAAGGGAGAGGGGAGAAGACAGATGTTACAAATCATTTAGGATTGCTATAGAATAGGGGAAGTGGTGTCGCCCAAATTAAAATTATAGCGGTTCTCAGACTCATGAGGTAAAGCCCTCACCCCAAACCCCTCTCCCAGAAGGGAGAGGGGCTTTGAAAAGTACCTCACCAATCCACCGAAGCGCTATAGCTTTATTAACCCCTAAAATTTCCCATTTCTATAGTGCTTTGAGGCAAGTAATATGACCGACTTAAAAGAAATTACCATTAAAGTTCCGATTGATATAGCAGAACATTATCGCAATGCTGACGAACTCGAAAAGCTACAGATAGAGACGAAGATTGCTTTTGTGCTAAAAAATCAAATGCTTTCCCAAGCATCAGCTATTATCAAGCTACGTCAAACCATGACAGAAATCGGAAAAAAAGCAGTTGATAATGGATTGACTCCAGAAATTTTAGCAAGTATTTTAAGTGAGGATAATTGAGAAACTCAGTTTATCAAAGAAACCGGGTTTATGTGACTTTACCCACGGCGCAAAATGCCGCCCAATAGTAGGGAGAACTAAAAGGCTGATTGTCGGTCATCAATTCTATTTCCGTTTCTTGAACATTGTCTAAAAAGGATTGTCCCCAATTTAATAACTCAGTTTTCGTGGCATTTCTTAACCAATTTTGGGCATAATTTAAAGCAATCGCCACATTTTTCACCTCCCAAAAAATCTCATAAAACCGAATCATTAATAACGCCGTGGAAATATCACTAACCGCCCAAAGGGAACTCACCACATTAGTCGAACCCGCCACCAAAAACCCACTGGGTAAACCGATATATTCATCACTGTTAGAGAGAATATCAATCAACCCCGTCTCGCAGGCGGAAAGCGTCACCAACCGACAGCAACGCAAGTCCAAAGTAAACACATCCCCCAAGGTTAAACATTGACTTAAATCAACAGTGTTGTTATTATTAAGGGGGAGATGACGACTGCGATCTATAGGGTCGGGGGGTGGTTGTAGGTAGCAGTTGGCGAGTAATAAAGCAGACAGTAGGGGATTGGCAAAGTTAAAATAACCGTGGCAGGAAAAATGGTGACAATGAGCCGTTTTAAGGGTGGTTTTTTGTTGAGAATTTAACTCGGTTTTGGTTGCCTGTTTTTTGACCAAAGTAGTCTGGGGATTAAAAGAGGTGGAAATCCTCCGAACTTCTAAGTTGGTAAACTCTAAATCTTCCGTGGGGTTTTGGATGGCAAAAAGTTCCGAAAAATTCTGGCGATCGCGATTATTTGCCGTTTGCAGAAGTTGACAACTGGGGGCATAACTAACCCCGCCGGAAAATCGATCCATTAAATAGGTGATATCTCCCCCCGATACGGAGATAGGGATGGCGTGAAGGGGGAATAAATGCAGGAAGCGGTTGGGGATGAGAACCAGGCGATCGCATTTTTTAGCCGTCTTCTCGATAGTCGCCATGAGTTCGTTGATATGCAGAATTTCCCCCAGTTTTTGCAGGCGGGAAATCAGGCTATTTTTCCAATCTTGACTGGTGCGGTTTCGATAAGCGTTTAAGTAGCCATTAGCCCAATTGACTAATTGGTTATAATCCTCTTTACTGGACTGCCAGAGTGTCACCGTTTCCCCGTTGGTTCCCGTGGGTTTTGTGGGGGGTGTGACGATGAATGCCAAAAAGCGATCGCTCAAAATATACCATTCTAAAATCGCGGTATTTTCCCCTGTTAAGGCTTGAATTTCTGCAAAAGGCATAGGCTGAACCTTTTGGGTGCGGCGGAAGTCGGGGTCAATGGGGGTAATTTTATTATTAATTAAATCATCCAGTTGTTGCTGAAGTTGGTTTAGGCGGCTGCGGTCTGGCGGTGAAGTTGGCGCGGTGGTGATATTGGCGCTGCGTTCTCCCATTGTTCCGCCGCCAAAGTTGTCGCGGTTGCGTTCTTCAATTTCCAGGCGACGTTGTTCCGTTTCGATGTTTCGACGCAGGCGGGTGAGTTCATCGAGGACGGTTTGGGGAATATCGCCTTTCGGGTAAAGGTCACGGGTTGCTAATAGTTCAACCAGGTTACGGGTTTTACTGCGATCGACATATTCTATGGCGGCGGTATAGTTTTTCTGTTCGATGCAAACTTCCACCATTCGTTGATAAAGTCCTTGCCATTCTTCGGCTAATTTCTGTTTATCTGCATCTCCCCCTTTAACAATTTCTGCTCGGATATCTTCGAGGGTTTCAATGGCATTATCAAAGGTATCATAAGCGAGTTGCCATTGTTTTAATTCTTTATAAGCGAGTCCTAGATTAAATGATGTCATTAAATAAATGTAAGGGAAAGCTCGACGGGTTGTCACTCCTAAAGCCTCTTTATAGCAAGCGATCGCCTTTTCAATATTCTCGGCGCGTTCTTCTCGGATGCGGTCAGAGTAGGCAAGCCCCAAGTTACGTTGCGTTATTCCCCATAGTTCGGAATAGACGGTGCGGGTATATACTTGTAAAGCTGCTTTATAGCAATCAATGGCAATTTCCAGGTTCTCAGCGCGCTCTCCCCGGATTCGGTATAAGTAGGCATTTGCTAAGTTATTTTGCGTTATTCCCCATAGTTCGGGATAGGCGGTGCGGGTATATACTTGTAAAGCCTCTTTATGGCAAGCGATCGCCTTTTCCAAGTTCTCGGCGCGTTCTTCTCGGATGCGGTCAGAGTAGGCAACCCCCAAGTTATTTTTTGTGTCTGCCCAACCTTCAGGATATGCGGTGCGGGTTCTCACTTCTAAAGCCGATTCATAGCAAGCGATAGCAATTTCCAGGTTCTCGGCGCGCTTTCCCCGGATCCGGTTACGGTAGGCAGTTGCCAAGTTACTTTGCGTCGTTGCCCAGTTTTCGGGATAGGCGGTGCGGGTTCTCACTTCTAAAGCCGATTCATAACAAGCGATAGCAATTTCCAGATTTTCAGCGCGCTCTCCCCTGATACGTTTATTGTAGGCAATTGCCAGGAGATTTTGCGTCATTGCCCAATCTTCGGGATAAATGGTGCGGGTATATACTTCTAAAGCTGCTTCATAGCAACTAATCGCCTTTTCAAGATTCTCGGCACGCTCTCCCCGGATACGGTCATCGTAGGCTATTGCCAAGTTATTTTGTGTCATTGCCCAGTTTTCGGGATAGGCGGTGCGGGTTCTCACTTCTAAAGCCGATTCATAACAAGCGATAGCAATTTCCAGATTTTCAGCGCGCTCTCCCCTGATACGTTTATTGTAGGCAATTGCCAAGTTATTTTGCGTCATTGCCCAATCTTCGGGATAAGTGGTGCGGGTTCTCACTTGTAAAGCCGCTTTATAGTAATCGATAGCCATTTCGAGATTCTCGGCCCGTTCCCCCCGGATTCGGTATAAGTAGGCATTTGCCAAGTTATTTTGCGTCATTGCCCAATCTTCGGGATAAATGGTGCGGGTATATACTTGTAAAGCCGCTTTATAGTAATCGATAGCCATTTCGAGATTCTCGGCCCGTTCCCCCCGGATTCGGTATAAGTAGGCATTTGCCAAGTTATTTTGCGTCATTGCCCAATCTTCGGGATAAATGGTGCGGGTATATACTTGTAAAGCCGCTTTATAGTAATCGATAGCCATTTCGAGATTCTCGGCCCGTTCCCCCCGAATGCGGTTACAGTAGGCAATTGCCAAGTCATTTTGCGTCATTGCCCATTGTTCAGGAGAGGCGGTGCGGGTATATACTTCTAAAGCCGCTTCATAGCAAGCGATCGCAATTTCCAGGTTATCGGCGCGCTGACCTGACGGGAATTTTGCTATTAAACTGCCAAATAACAAAATAGCTAGGGCCATAAATATAGCCGTTTCTGTAGGAACTTCTTTAAACCTAGCAGTTGCCCAGGTTCTCAAAATATCTGCTAAATTTTCATTGAGTTGATCGAGATTTTGTTCAAGTAGGGGATAAACAACTTTCGCATCGCCATTACTATCTGCCGTGGCTTGCAAAACATTCAAAAGAAAATCAAGCTGGGGGTCCCTCTCAGACCGAGAAGCCGATGCACGACGGCCTAACAACTCCTCTAAACTGTTGATTTTTTGGTGACTATAATCAACCCATTCTTGATTGCCTAATTCACTATACAGCCTTAACCCTTCGCGATAATTAGCTAACCCCTCCTCTAACCTTCCTAAAAATTCACACATCAACCCCAACATATAATAAGCGTTAGCTTCATATAAGGGTTGCCTTTCCGTCAAACCCTGTGCCACCTCCAAAGCCGATTGATAATAATCAAAAGCCCGGCTATAATTTTTCTGTTGATAATACAAACCCCCTATCTTATAGACTAGGGAATACTTCCCCGATTTATCCTCCCCTTCTCCCAGTAGGATTAACCGTTTTTCTGCTACCGCTATTAACTTTTCAGAATCCCCGATTTTTTCAGATAACTTTTCGATATAATCCAGAGATTTAACGAACCATTGCTGCTGGGAGTCATCTTGTTCATAATAGCCGATCGCTTTCTCAAAATAGGAAATCCCATCCTCTGATTTATTCAGGCTATCCGAAACCAACCCCAACATATAATAAGCATTCGCTTCAGATAAGGGTTGTTTTTCCGTAAAACCCTGTGCCACTTCCAAAGCCGATTGATAATAATCAAAAGCCCCGTTGTAATCCTTGAGTTGATGATAATATACTCCCCCGATTTGATATAAAAGCCCATACTCACCCGACTTATCCTGACTCTCTCGGACGATCGCCAAGCGCTTTTCTAAAACTGCGATCGCCTTCTCAAAATCTTCCGTTTGCTGATATAAATTAGCCAAATAGTCTAAAATAACGCCAACCCACCCTTTCCCCTCTTCCCGTCCCTCATAAACCGCGATCGCACTTTCATAATAAGCGATCGCATCTGCCAATTTTTTCAGTGTCCAGCTTTCCCAAGCCAACCAATATAAAGCCGTCCCTTCCATTTCCCAATCCGACAAATTCCGGGAAATCCCCAACATTTGCCGATGACATTCCAACGCCAACTCATCCAAACAGTCCCCAGAAAAACCCCGCCCCAAACCATGCCAAACCCAGCCTAAATGTTGCGAATTATTAACCGACTTGACAAGTTTTACCAATCTTTGATAGTATGGAATTGATGCCTGGTAATTCTTCTGATCTAACCAACAATTCCCCACCCCATTCAGATAATCCCACGCTTCCTGAATATGGGGATTATTTTCAAACTGACCAAATAACTGATACGCCAAAGAATAGGCAGAAACCGCCTCATCTTGTTGTTCAAGGGAAACATAACATCGACCCAAACATAATTGGGAAGCCGCCTGTAACCATTGATTCTGTTGAGTTTGGGAGCGTTGGTAACAGGCATTATAAGAGGCGATCGCATCTTCAAACAGCCCCAAATTCTGCCAACAATTCCCCACCTTATACCAAATGCTAACCCGATTTGGATCGAGTTCTAAAGCCTTGACAAAACAGGACAAAGCCCATTCAAACCTAGCCGCATTCTGCAACTCAACACCCCGTTTCACCCAGTGTTGAATCAACAAATCATCAGATGTTTTATTCCCCCCACCCTGAGAATCAGCATTCATCACCCCAAACCCTGATACAATTGTCTTCTAAGTATAGCATCATTATAGCTCATTGCTAACCCCAGAAACCCGGTGTCTCAAACAAACCCAGTTTCTTAAATTTGAGACACCATAACATCCCCAATTAGCCAGAATTAATAACCGTTTAAGAAGAAGAATCACGCCGAGTCAAAGCATCTAAAAGGTTGCGGTGATATTCTGGGACTGTCTCAGTTGGGGTTTGTTGACGGGTTTCAGGAGTCGGAGAAGTTGGAGTAGTGTTTTGAGTGGTAGATGCTGGTGTAGGCTGTTGTTTATAAGCCGGACGACCATAACCCATAATCACCCCAGGACGACGTTGGCGACGCATCACTGCTCCGCCATTGGACTCATTACCAACCGCTGTGTTACCCTCAATGCTGGTGACACTACCATCAGAATGAATAGTTTCTACAATTCCCACATGATCAGAAATGCCGTCCCCCCGCCAACAGTAAAATACCACATCCCCAACCTGTGGCTGAGAAAACCATCGGCCTTGTCTCTGAAACCAGTGTACTCCATCTTGACAATAGGCAAATCCTTTGGCGGTGCGAATTGGTAGAGTCAGACCCGCGCGATCGAAGCAGTAGGACACGAAAATCGCACACCAAGGCACATGATTCATACCATACCACTGACCATATTTATTTTGGTTACTGTTGGGGGGTGATTCCGTGTAGCCTACCTCCGCCACCGCCACTCGCAGAACATCATTTACTGTCGTCATGGTAAGATTTTCCTTTACACTTTATTTTTAGTTATAGCTCAAGTATCAAATCATTAGTTTAGTTTTGGGTATCCAATTAGCACAGTTTCCGCACTGTCCTGATACCCAGCACCCCTGGTACTACTTAAAATCTCCGATGCCATGATCATTTTACAACAGTATTGATCTAGATCACCGTCTTTAGTATACCTCAGTCACTCTCAACATTGACTAAGTTTACTAATCTCTAGGCTAAATATCACAGCAACTGTTGGTGATCTGCCGCATAATGGAAGCCATAGCAGGGAATCGGGAATCAAGAGTTAAAATCCCTCTACCCTGGGGGGGAGTGGTCTGTTTAATAACTGTCCTGGTGGCTGCTATATCAAAGCACAAAATCTGGGGAGACAGTATCATGGAGACTAATTTTTCCAAAAAGTCATTTTATCTTAATCTCAAAGGTGCGGATCTAACTAATGCTAACTTAGCGGGGATTAGTTGGGGTAAGGTAGATTTTGACCACGCGATTTTTGAGGGTGCTAATATCGAAGATGCTGATTTTAGTCAGGCACTAAATCTGCGGGTTTCACAAATTAAACAAGCCATCAATTGGCAATCTGCTAGTTATCATCAATCTCTCCAACAACAATTAGCGATCGCCAATTCTTGAAAGCCACAAATGGGGACGCAACTACTGGCGGTGGTATTGCGTCCTGAGTGCATCTGAGATAACTTAACCATAATTTAAACAATTGGTCATCCATCAACTATGATCTGATATCTAAACTTCGATACAATAATGATCATAGTATTTTTTGGCGATCGTATATTTTATGACCTCAAATATCAAACCCCCATCTAGTCCCGACCCGGAATTAGAAATCACCGAAGACGAGGAAGAAGAATCAGAGTTAGATTATTTTTTTGACCAACCCGGAACCCTCCCCGGAACCCTGGATCTGAAAACTGATGCAGTTTCCCCTCAAATGGTGGTAATTGAGTACAGCCAGACCACTGCTATGCGTACTATCATTAACAGTCCGTCAGAATATACTCGTTATCATAATTCTGAATGTATATCCTGGTTAGATATACAAGGGTTAGGAAACTTAGAGACTTGGCGACAAATGGCAGAAATTTTTAACCTCCATCCCATTGCTTTAGAAGATGTGGTTAATGTTCCTCAGCGCCCCAAAGTTGTCTATTATGATAATCCCGATCATGTGGTAATTATCGCTTGGATGGTCATGTTAAGTCCCCGGTCTCAAAAGCTACACAAAGAACAGGTTAGTATTATTTTAGGTGAACATTATGTGATCACAGTTCAAGAAAAGCCTAAGTATGACTGTTTAGAACCTGTCAGAAATCGGATTCGTCAAAATCAAGGCAATATTACCAAATATGGCACGGACTATCTGGCTTATGCTATTTTAGATGCGATTATTGATGAATTTTTCCCAGTCTTAGAAGTCTATAGCGATATGCTAGAAGATTTAGAGGATGAGGTTTTGTTTCAGCCACAATCAAAAACCATGCAGAATATCTATAAAACGAAACGGGATCTGATTGTTTTACGTCGCGCGATCTGGTATCAGCGAGAATCCTTAAATATCCTGATTCGCGACAAAAATAGATTAGTCAGTAAAAAAGTGCGAGTTTATCTGAGAGACTGTTATGATAATACGGTGAATATTCGTGATATGTTGGAGACTTACCGGGAGTTAGCCTCAGATCTGATTAGTATTTACCTGTCGTCTATGGGAAACCGCATGAATGAAATCATGAAAGTTTTAACGGTCATCTCGACCATTTTTATTCCCCTAACCTTTATTGTCGGTGTCTATGGAATGAACTTTGACCCGGCAACTTCCCCTTGGAATATGCCAGAATTAAAATGGTATTATGGTTATCCCATCTCCCTAGCATTAATGGCAATTATGGCAGGTAGTCTAATTTACTTTTTTTGGAAACGAGGTTGGTTTAATGATTTCTCCCAATTTGACCGAGACAATTAGCTAAAATCTGCCTAATTAGGAAAAATTCCACTATTTGACTGTTGTTCATCTTCACGGGTAACTAACTATGACAACTGAACAGATAATTGCTGGACGATATCGCATCATCAAACTCTTAGGAGAAGGGGGATTTAGTACCACATATTTAGCCATAGATCAGCAAAATGCCGCCACTTCTCCCTGTGTGGTTAAACAATTCTCCCCCCAATTGAAAGGGCGAGAAAGTATCAATAAAGCCTCGGAACTATTCGAGCTAGAAGCGACCCGTTTACAAAGTCTAGGTAAACATCCACAAATTGCCCAGATTTTTAACTACTTTAAGATTGACAACATCCAGTATATGGTGTTAGAATACATCGAGGGGGATAATCTCTCGGAAATTCTAGCCAAGAGGGGAGTATTTAATGAATCTCAAATCCGTTACCTACTGAACAACTTATTACCTGTACTAGAATTTGTACATTCGGAGAATATTATCCACCGAGACATCAAGCCAGAGAATATTATCCGTTCTGCTAACGGACAATTAGTGCTGGTAGACTTTGGTGCAGCTAAAGAGGCGATCGGTAGTGCTTTACTACGCACGGGAACTATAATTGGCACACCGGAATATATTGCTCCCGAACAGCTACGAGGAAAAGCCACCTTTGCTAGTGATTTATATAGTCTAGGTGTGACCTGTCTAAATCTACTCACGCAAATGTCACCGTTTGACTTATTTGATACTGGAGAATTTTGCTGGGTGTGGCATGATTATTTAGTGAATAATCCCATCAGTGATGAACTGACACAAATTCTGAATCGGCTAATTGAAGATGCGACTAATCACCGCTATCAATCAGCGGCAGAAGTTCGGCAAGATTTGAATGCTCGCAGTAACCAACTGAGCGTGATTACTCAACCTGTTAGCTTCCCGACTCCTAAAATCCCGACGGCTAAAAATAGTGTAAGTTGGAAACGTCCCCAAACTTTGAGCGACTATTGGAGTTCTGTATCTGGTGTCGCCTTTAGTCCAGATGGCAATATTTTGGCGGGAGGTAGTTTCGATCGCACTATTCGACTATGGCGACCAGACACAGGGGAATGGATGATGTCTTTACTAGGTTCTTCTCAACCGATTTTGGCGATCGCCTTTAGTCGAGATGGAAAACTCTTAGCCGGAGGTAGTGGTGACGGTCACATTCATATATGGAACCTAGAAACCAGCGAAGAAGTGATCGCCATTGCGGCTCATGAAACTGATCGAGTTTCCATGTCTATCACCTTCGGTCCCCAAGGCGATATTATTGCTAGTGGTAGTGACGATGGAACCGTGAAAATCTGGAAACTCTCCACCTGTCAACTATTCCACAACTTACAGCATTTACGGGGGATTAATGGCATTGCCATTTCACCAAATGGGAAACTGTTAGCAGCAGCCAGTAGCGATAATTCTATCCACCTGTGGGAGGTAAATAGTGGGGAACACCAAGGGCAACTTTTGGGACATGAACGGGACATTAATGCGATCGCCTTTAGTCGAGATGGTCAAATCCTCGCTTCAGCCAGTAGTGACAATACGATCAAACTATGGGATCTGGAAACTCAGCAACTCCGACAAACCTTAACCGGACACGAAGACTGGGTGAGAAGCGTTGCATTTATCCAATCTCCCGACCAAGACCAAAAATTCCTGCTAGTTAGTGGTAGCGCCGATCGCACCATCAAAATCTGGGATCTAGACCAAGGAAGCGCCATTGATACCCTAGTAGGACACACCAAAGATATTAATGCGATCGCCATCAGTCCCAATCATCGGACTATCGCCAGTGGTAGTAGTGACAACACCATCAAAATTTGGCGACGGGAATAGTTTTTAAAAAACCCATTCAAACCCAGAGATATTGTCATCATGAATTTACCGACATTAATCACCACCTCCCGTCTCTTAGGGATTCCCTTTATCTTGTGGACTCTACATCAACCCACCCCAGAAAATCGCTGGATCTGTCTAGGTATTTTTCTAATTGTCGCCGCCACCGATTGGCTAGATGGCTACCTAGCCAGAAAACTGAACCAAGTCACAGACTTAGGGAAATTCCTCGATCCTCTAGTAGACAAATTACTGGTATTAGCTCCTCTGTTAGCACTAATTGAAATCGGCGAAATTCCCGCCTGGGGGGTGTTTCTGATGTTCGGTAGAGAATTGGCGATCGCCGGGTGGCGAGTTAATCAAACTCAAATTTCTGGAGCCAACCTTTTTGGCAAAATCAAGACCGTTGTGCAAATAGTCGCCATTGCTTTATTAATTGCTCCCCTTCCCTCCGTCTGGGAAACAATTGCGATCGGCATATTTTGGCTCGCCGTAGCCATCACTTTAATTTCCGGTCTAATTTATATTTTTCTCCCCCGACCCAGCCAAGAAACCCCCCCAAATCATTCCAGCTAATTTCACCCAAACCGGAACTTTTCCGAATCAACTGGACTCACCCCCTGAGCATAACCAATTCCCAAGTTCTGTTAAAATAATTATAGCCATCTCAGGTGTGCATTCCCCTAGAGGCAGGGTGTAGGGTGTTAGGCATAGGGGGTTCAATACACCAATAATAACTTGCTCTTATAATTTGGGGCTGTGTTTTGAGTTTTGTTCGTGAGTTATCCATGATTGTTCTCACCAATTGGTGTGCCAAAATTAACGCCGTAACTACCAATTTATATAACTTGATAACTAGGTTAACAATAGGTGATTTAGATGGGAAAGTTTCAGGGTAAACGAGTTTCGCTAGTCAAAAAACTAACTATAGCCATGACCGGGTTAGTCATTGTAGTAGTAACCAGCGTCACCTGGCTTTCCCTTCAGCTTCAGCAACAAAGTTTTAAACAAGAATTAGAACAACAGGCTAATATATTACTAGAAACCCTCTCCATTGCCTCCGCTGAACCTTTGGCGGTTTCAGACGTTCAGTTTCTCACCCGACTAATGGAGCAACTGGGAACTGCTCAAATTTTAGTTTCCGGTCATATATATCAATCCGAAGGTCTGGTAATTGCAGATGTCTATAACTCGGATATTTTTGCCAATGATATTGACCTAAAACCTTGGGCTTTGGAGTTGCTAAACAGCCGAAAAACCCGGTTCAATTGGCAGTATCAAAATCAACAACTATTGGGAGGAAAAGCTGTTGCCTTCAACGGTAATATCGTGGGGGCTGTCAGTGTCGGACTTGCCACCCAACCCCTAGAAAATAAAATGGCAACCGTCCGCAATCAGGGTTTAATTATTGCGATTATTGCCACCATAGCCGGGGCTTTTCTCGCCTCAATAATTAGCCGTTCAATTACTGAACCCCTTAAACAAATGACCGCCGCCACCAAAGAATTAGCCGCCGGAGATTTAGAGTTAAAAATCGACCTACAAAGCCAAGACGAACTCCAGGTTTTAGCGGATTCTTTTAACAAAATGACTAAGCAATTGCGAGATTTGGTAGAAAGTAAGGAGCAACTAATTACTAGCTTAGAATTGCGAGCGGAAGCAGAAAAAGTGAAGCCAAAAATAGAGCTTTGCTTAATGCCATACCCGATTTAATGCTGAGATTTAATAAAGAAGGTCTTGTTTTAGACTTTAAAGCATCTAGGGGGGGTGAATTAATCAAGTCAATTTTGGACTATATACACCAGAGTATTTATGATTTATTGCCGAATAATTTGGCTAATCTTTATCTAAAAAATGTCAATCAAGCCCTAATCACTCAGGAAGTACAAGTATTTGAATATGAATGGTTTTTTGAGGAAAAACGCCATCATTTTGAATCCCGAATTGTGGTAAGTGGTGAAAATGAAGTCCTGGCAATAATCCGTGATATTACGGAAAGTAAATTAGCTCAAATTGAATTACAACGAGCTAAAGATGCTGCCGAAAGCGCCAACCATGCGAAAAGTGAATTTCTAGCCAGTATGAGTCATGAACTGCGTACACCGTTAAATGCGATTATTGGTTATAGCGAACTGTTGCGAGAAGATGCTTTTGATTTAGGCTATACAGATTTTATTCCCGACCTGGATCAAATTCGAGCATCAGGACTGCATCTGTTAACTATTATTCAAGATATTTTAGATATTTCCAAATTAGAATCAGGGATGATGACGGTTTGCTTAGAAAACTTTAATATTGCCACCTTAATCAAAGAAATCGAAGCACTGGGCAGCCATTATTCCAAAAAAATCATAACCAACTTAAAGTCAACTGTACCCCTGATGTTGAGGGAATGTATGCCGATCGCATCAAAGTCAAACAAGTATTGCTTAACCTTCTGAGTAACGCCGCCAAATTCACAGAAAATGGCTTGGTCAACTTAAATGTGATTTATATAGGTCAGCTTGACACCAAAATCTCGGCCTACCTGCGGGAAAATTTAGCCTCATCAGTCTTAGTTAATGACGAACACCAATTACAAGGTGGGGTGGCTTTTGAGGTCATCGATACGGGAATTGGCTTGACCACAGAACAGATGACCAAAATCTTTGAGCCCTTCGAGCGAGCGGATAACTCCACCACCCGCCGCTACGAAGGAACCGGGTTAGGACTATCAATCAGCAAAAGATTTTGTGAGTTAATGGGAGGAGCCATCACCGTGGCCAGTGAAATCGGCGAAGGGTCAACCTTTACGGCATATTTCCCCCTAGTTATGGGTGAAAACACATTTACGGGAATGTGACACCCCAAGAAATCAGGCGATCGCTTCCAAATCGCCAATTTCATCACAGCGCCCCCGACCAATTTCGCTACAATTAACATTGTCCTGTGATTACCATAGTGATTTAAAATCTTAACATATTGTGAATCCACCGGGACCCTAACTCCCTATAAATCCTTAATTTGCCCTAAATCATTATGTCTATTGGCTATCTCGCCCTGGTACTCCATGCTCACCTACCCTTTGTCCGGCATCCCGAAAGTGACTATGTATTAGAGGAAGAGTGGCTGTTTGAAGCCATTACCGAAACCTACATTCCTCTGATCCAAATGTTTGAAGGACTCAAACGTGATGGCATTGAATTCAAAATGACCATCAGCCTGACCCCTCCTCTGGTGTCCATGCTCCGCGATCCGCTTTTGCAAGAACGCTACGACCAACACCTAGCCAAACTCCAGGAATTGGTCGAGAAAGAAGTTGATCACAACCAACATAACGACCATCTAGTTTATCTAGCCAAACATTATATTGAAGAATTTGCCCAAGCCCGTACCCTCTGGGAAAGATATAGCGGGGATTTAGTTACAGCCTTTAAGCAATTCCAAGACAGTAACAACCTAGAGATTATCACCTGTGGAGCCACCCACGGCTATCTACCCCTGATGAAAATGTACCCCCAAGCGGTACACGCCCAAATCCAAGTCGCCTGCGAACACTACGAAGAAAACTTTGGTCGCCCCCCCAGAGGTATCTGGCTGCCAGAATGCGCCTATTATAATGGCTTGGAAAGGATTGTCGCCGACTGTGGCTTACGCTACTTTCTCACCGATGGTCACGGGGTACTATACGCCCAACCCCGTCCCCGATTTGGCACTTATGCCCCCATCTTTACGGAAACCGGAGTCGCCGTTTTTGCTCGCGACCATGAATCATCCCAGCAGGTCTGGTCTTCCCAGGTGGGATATCCCGGCTCTCCCGAATATAGAGAGTTTTATAAAGATTTAGGTTGGGAAGCTGAATATGAATATATTAAACCCTATATCATGCCCAACGGTCAACGGAAAAATACGGGCATCAAATATCACAAAATTACTGGGCGCGACTTAGGACTAGCGGATAAAGAACTCTACGACCCCTATTGGGCTAAACAGAAAGTCGCCGAACACGCCGCTAATTTTATGTTTAACCGAGAGCGCCAGGTTGAACACCTACAGGGGATTATGCAGCGCCCCCCCATTATTGTCTCTCCCTATGATGCGGAACTTTTCGGACACTGGTGGTATGAAGGTCCTTGGTTCCTAGATCTTCTGTTCCGCAAGACTTGGTTTGATCAAGATGTTTACGCGATGACCCATCTAGCTGATTATTTACAGACTTACCCCACCCAGCAAGTCTCTCGTCCGGCTCAGTCTAGTTGGGGTTATAAGGGATTTCATGAATATTGGCTTAACCATACCAACTCCTGGATATATCCACATTTACATAAAGCCACAGAGCGCATGATTTCCCTGGCTTGTCGAGAGGCTCTTAATGAGTTGGAACTGCGGGCTCTCAATCAGGCGGCGCGGGAATTGCTCCTGGCTCAATCCTCTGACTGGGCTTTTATTATCAGTTCCGGGACTATGGTTCCCTATGCTGTGCGCCGGACTAAATCCCATCTGATGCGCTTTAACAAGATTTATGAGGATATCAAGGTGGGTAAAATTGATGCGGGATGGCTCCAAAAGGTGGAAACTCTCGATAATATCTTCCCCAACATTAACTATCGGGTCTATCGACCTGTGATGTAGGCTCTCCCCTACCCCCGACCCAACTCTCCTATCATCCGTTCAACCCTAGCCACTAACCGGGCTGGGGCTTTTTTGTCACAATGCGATCGCCTTTTTGGTCGGAAACTAATGTTAAATTTTGTAAACTTATGGCATTTTGTAAAATAGACTACAGAATTTTATAGTATAGTAGTAAGCGTGGGGTAAAAAACCCACTCAAATCACTAGGAGACAAAAAACATGGGTACTCAGGACCAAGCACGAGCGTTAATGATGGGTCATCACCAAAATATCAAGAACCGTCAGCAATCTATGCTCAACCGTTCGGCTCAAGAAGTAGGTATCGACGATGTGGGCGATTACTATAGCACCATCCAAGGGAAACCTAACTCCAATTCAAGTATGAGTTACGATCGCAGTTCCTCATCAATGAGTTAAAGCACTTCAACCCTTTTTAAATCAGTTAATTCCATATACTAGGAGACAAAAATCATGGGTACTCAAGACCAAGCACGAGCGTTAATGATGGGTCATCACCAAAATATCAAGAACCGTCAGCAAT
>NZ_JARPLC010000059.1:0-2565 GCF_032350395.1 Limnospira sp. PMC 289.06 | reverse complement strand
CTAACTCCAATTCAAGTATGAGTTACGATCGCAGTTCCTCATCAATGAGTTAAAGGACTGCAACCCTTTTTAAATTCCTCATTTCAATCTGACTTAATAAATATCAATTAGCGGGAGACCAAAACCATGTGTACTCAAGATGAAGCCAGGGCGCTAATGATGCGTCATCATCATAACATCAAGAACCGTCAGCAATCTATGCTCAACCGTTCGGCGCAGGAAGTAGGTATCGATGTTGGGGATTATTATAGCACGATTCAAGGCAAACCCCATTCCGACTCACGGGATAACTACGATCGCTCCCCAGCTTCGATGAGTTAAAATTTCAACACCACGAAAAATTGAAAAATCTTTGTCCCCACCCCCACCTAGCCGTCTTCAGGTGGGGGATAGTTAATTATCCATGAATTTGTTTGTGCAAATCCCCACTGTGGCAATCCAGCTGGGTGGGGATTTTCAATTAAAACTTGGTATAATGCCTTCTGCTCAAGAGTAGATGCTAGAAGGCGAAACCTATGTCAGAGTGGCAAAAGATTGATGGTGGCATCACCGCACCCAAGGGATATAAAGCCAGTGGAATCACCGCCGGGCTCAAACCTTCTGGAGCGCCAGACTTAGCGTTGATTATATCATATGTAGAGGCGATCGCAGCGGGGGTATTTACGACATCCCAAGTGCGCGCCGCCTGTGTAGATTATTGTCGGCAAAAGTTAGAAGCGAAACCCAGTGCGCGGGCGATTTTATGTAATTCCGGTCAAGCCAACGCCGGGACAGGACAGCAGGGGTGGGAAGATGCCCAAGATAGTGCGAAAGCCTTGGCGGCGGCGTTAAATATTGATCCAGATTCGATTTTACTAGCTTCCACCGGAGTCATCGGTAAACGGATTAAAATGGAGGAACTCATAGCAGCCATTCCCCAATTAGTGTCTGAGGTTTCCGAAAACGGGGGGACAGCGGCAGCCGGGGCAATTATGACGACGGATTTGGTGATGAAATCCATTGCTTTAGAAACTCAATTTGGCGATCGCCCGGTGCGGATTGGTGGCATTGCCAAAGGTTCGGGGATGATTCATCCTAATATGGCAACAATGCTGGCTTTTGTCACCTGTGATGCTGCGGTTTCTCCTCCTCTGTGGCAAGAAATGCTGACTAGGGCTGCCAATCGTAGTTTTAATCAAATTACAGTTGATGGGGATACTAGCACCAACGACACGCTGATTGCTTTAGCTAATGGTCAGTCCCGCACTCCGGCAATTACTGGACCCGGACCTGATGCTGATAAATTAGAAGCGATGCTGACAGCGGTTTGTGAACATTTAGCTAAGGCGATCGCCAGAGACGGAGAAGGGGCCACCTGTTTAATTGAAGTGCAGGTAACTGGCGCACCCACAGAAGCAGCAGCGGCTATGGTTGCTAAAACTATTGTTGGGTCTTCTTTATTAAAGGCAGCGATTTTCGGTTGTGACCCTAATTGGGGAAGAATTGCCGCCGCCGCCGGACGGGCTGGGGTTCGTTTTGACCAGGATAAGTTAGAGATTTCCTTGGGTGAGTTTCAACTGATGAAAAATGGTCAGCCTTTAGCTTTTGATGAAGCCGCAGCCAGTAATTATTTAAAACGGGCGAAAACTGCCGCTTATCTTGAGGAAGACACGGTGTTAATCAAGGTTAAAATTGGTGATGAGCCAGGAAGTAGTAAGGCTTGGGGATGCGACCTTAGCTATGATTATGTAAAAATCAATGCAGAATACACTACTTAATTGGTCAGGATCTGAGAAACCCGGTTTCTTTTCATCCCCCTGACTCAGAAACCCGGTTTATCTGAGGAACCGGGTTTATTGTCCCGACAAATATCAAGTATTCGCGATCAGAGGGTTTCTGGATCGATACCCATTTCCCGCAGTTTAGCAAAGGCGCGATCGCGTTCTTGTTGTGCCTCATGGCGTTCTTGCTGTGCGCGATCGCGTTCATCAAACAAATCTCCCGGTTCTTTGAACAATTCCCCATTAGGATGATAGACAGCTAAACCATCATCAAACAGTTCAAAGCGAATGTTCAACAGTGGAGAAGTCCAGGGCAATTGTAGGGGGGTAATTAACACCAAGCTATCTTCGGGGGTAGCCCGTTGAAAACCCCAAAAATCATGGGATTGGGGATTATAAAAATACATCTCCAGCACGCCATACTGTTGATAAAATTGTTGTTTGGCGGCCATTTCGCTCATGGTGTTACTGGGGGAGAGGATTTCAAACACCACTTGTGGCGGGATGTTTTCTTCTTCCCACTGTTTATAACTACCGCGATCGCCATCACGACGACCCAAGACCACCATAGCATCCGGTGCTTGTCGGGGGGCGGGGGGGCGTTCCACCTGGACGGGATACCAGAGTAAATCCCCCGCCACAAAAGCCACTTGTGACTTGAGGAGTTGTTTAAGGTTGCTGACTAGGCGCACAATCCAGCGATATTGGAGGGTATTTTCCGCCATGGGTTTACCATCAGAGTCGGGGTAGAGGATATCAGCGGGGATAGGAGTTTGAACCATCATTCAGTACCCGGATGAATCAA
>NZ_JARPLC010000058.1:0-29195 GCF_032350395.1 Limnospira sp. PMC 289.06 | reverse complement strand
CCTTTTAGGCTCTCAAGTGGCAGGATGTACCTGCACAGTAGTGAAAAGTGTAAGCGCATACCTTTAAGGGGAAAGGATGTGACTGAAAGCCAATGCCTAACTGTAATGGTTAGGATATGCCCACTAGTCACGGTGTGGATATAGAGACTGCGACAATTAGGAGTGTTTACGACGATAGCGAGTTTAAAGACTACGATGTTGTATTTAGCTCTAAAAGTTGAAGTCACAAAGCAGGAAGTTGTTACCCTGTTCCCGATGTCAAAAGGGGTATCCACATCAGGAGCCGTGTGATGTGAAAGTATCAAGCACGGTTTTGTATTGGAGTTGGGGAAGGCGACTTCCCTTTCGACCATAACCAGGTTAACAGTACCGCTCATAATAAAGCTCGGCGTTAAATTGTCGATAGGAGGGCAGCCGTGCCGACCAGCCAAGACCAAAAAATAATCGCTATCTTTATGGAAGAGGCGGGAGAACGCCTCGAAGAACTTAGTACGGGGTTGAAGGATCTGCCAAAAATTATGGCCTCCTCCGATCGCGAACCGATGATTACTATGTACAGAGCGGCGCACTCGATTAAGGGAGCCTCGGCTATGTTAACGCAACAGATGCCGAGTTTAGCCAGTATTAATAAGGTATCTAAACGACTTGAAGATTGTTTTAAGTCGGTTAAAGACACTCCCATCAAAGCTGATACCAAGGTTGTTACACTGTCAAACAAGTGTTATGAGGTACTCAAGAACCTGATTCAAAGGGCACAAAGTCCGTCTGGTTTATCTGTGGAAATGGGGGAAAAAATTGCTACGGCTGCCCTTCCGGTGTATGATATGCTGGAGAAGCATCTGGCGGATTTGATGAGTGGTAAGGCAGCGCCTGCAGTGGCGGCAGCTTCGTCTGGAGGAAGTAAACCTGTACCTTCGGCGGTGGCTAAGGTGACGGCGGTTCTGAAACCGATGTTACAAGGATTGAGCAAACCGGAATCTCCGGCGCTACGGAAACAAATAGCGGGGCTGTGTGGTCATTTGCAAAAAATTGCGCCGGGAGTGGAACCTTGGCAAAATTTGGTGAAAACTACCCATGGCGCGATCGCTAATCCTAGGGCTCCTTTTCCGCTTCTGAAAAATACGGTAATTAAGGAACTTCAGCAGGCGGCGAAACTCCTGGAAGCGGGAAAAGCTGATGCTATAGCGCCCAGTGATGCTCTAGTTAAACTGGGAAGTAGCCAAGGGGCGGCTCCGGCGACTGCTAAGGAAATTACGATACCAGCAGATCCGAAGGAAGTGGTGAAGGTGTTACTGAAGACTTTCAACAAAAAAGAACTTCAGGCGATCGCTCAATTGTTGATCAAGCACATCAAATCCTGATTTCGATTCTAAGTCGAATTATCCAAGCGATCGCTGATGGCTACTTCCACCTGTCGAGGTAAATTAGCGATCGCCACAGAAACTTTGTCCTGTAACTCATTTAACTGTTGCTGTTGGAGGGCTCCCCATTGGGGTAGTTGATTGATAAACTGCTGTAAATCGACAATCACATGGGTTAAACTCTCGACTTGTTCTAACTCAGGTCGCTGCTGGAACTTTCGCACCACCAATTCCAACTCTCCCTGAATGGCATCGATCGCCTGTTCGAGGGCGTTTTGGCGCTCTAAAATATTCTGGAGAGTACCATTAAGGGTAGTTAAGTTATCGGTGAGCGCCGCCATGTCTAAATTAGCGGTAGATTTTAGGGTGTTGATATTAGCAGAAACAGCATTAGCCTCAGCAATATGATGTAACTGTTCGATCGCCTGAGTGTTCAAGTCAACATTAGCTTTGACATTGAAAGTAAGCGATCGCATATATTGCTTTAACAGATAGCGGTTAACTAGACCAATAGCTAGAAAAATCAATAGGGGAATGCCGCCATATAATAGCGATCGGCCGGTGAAAGTTGCCACAGTTCCCACCACAGTCACGGCTAAACCGACATATTCAGCTATTTCTAGTAGATTACGGTAATTCAACATTCTGTTAATTGAGACTATTACTTTGCAAAATCATCCGAGCTAAATTCAAATATATTAACACCCCCAACACATCAACGGCGGTGGTAATAAACGGCGCAGACATCAAAGTTGGGTCTAATTTGAGCGACCGGAACAAAAAAGGCAAAGCCGAACCGGCTACAGAAGCCAACATGGAAATCGCCAATAAACTCATACCAACTGCGATCGCCACTGCTATTTGACCGGGGACAATAAATACACTAGCCCATATAGTCGCCAAAGTCCCCAAAACTAGACCCAGTAAAGCACCCGCCATAGCCTCCCGCCGAATTACCTGGAAAGATCCCAAAGACCAAATTTCATCGGTATTCATCCCCCGAATTACCACAGTGGAAGACTGAGCGCCGACATTTCCCCCGGTTCCGGTCAATAGGGGGATAAAAAACGATAAGGCCACCACGTCTTGGAGAATATCTCTCTGGGTCTTGAGAATAGAGGCGGTAATACTATTGGTCACTAACAATACTAACAGCCAGACCACCCGGCGGCGGGCTACTGTGAGTAAACTTACCTGAAAATAGTTATCTCCGTCCGCCTGTAAGCCACCCAAGGCGTAGATATCTTTGGTGGTTTCCTTCTCGAGGATATCCAAGATATCATCCACGGTGATAATTCCCACGAGTCGCTTTTCACTATCGACCACAGGAACTGCTAGGAAATCATATCGCTTAATGATGCGCGCGACTTCTTCTTGGTCTGTATCGGTTTGTACAGAGACAAAATCTCGGCTGAGGATTTCACCCACGGTTTGATTTAACTGAGCGGTTACTAAGTCCCGCAGGGAGAGAATACCAATTAAATGGCGATCGGAGTCGGTAACATACAAAGAATAGACGGTTTCGGTAACATGGGCTAAACTGCGAATACGCTCCAAACTCTCACCTACGGTGTACTCTTCCTTGAGGGAAATGTATTCAGGGGTCATAATTCGCCCGGCTGTGTCAGCCTCATAACCTAGTAACAAGGCTGTGGCTTGGCGTTCAGATAGACTCAGTTCGGCAACTAAGCGACGCACTACGGCGGCGGGTAATTCGTCAAATAGCCTAGCGCGATCGTCCGGGGACATTTTATCGACAATATCTATCACTTCCTGGCGTTTGAATTTTTCGCACAATGACTGCTGAACGCTAGAGTCGAGTTGCTCATAAACCTTGATCGCCTCATCTTTCGATAATAGGCGAAAGGCAATGACCTGCATGGTTTCGGGTAATCCCTCAATGGCTTCGGCAATGTCTGCTGGTTGGACTGGAACTAAAATAGCCTTGGCAGTTTGCAGATCTCGGCGTTCTAACAATACTTGTAGTTGCGATCGGACTAATTCCCTCAGTTCTTTACGCGACATGGTAGACAGGGGAACGGATGGTTGAGGGTTTTCAGTCAAGGGATGATCTCCAAAACTGCTACTGAATCTTAACTTAATTCTCCTATTGTCTGTTAGAAACAGCTTTACATACAAGTTGTCTGATCTCAAAGGGCTAATCCCATAGTTCCCCCCATTTTTGATATCTTAATCACTGCCACATCCTGAAAGTCTGTCTTTGGGTATACAGTGCCATGGAAATTTGGGTATACAATTTTATCAAAAACTGAGTGCCATAATGCGGCTGTGCCCATATCACATAAATAATTCGGAAACCCAAATCTTAGTATTTTTTTAACATTTGGTGTACAATCGCCAAGAGTAGCTTCTCATACACCTATTGCATCTCGGAATCTGACTCATCCTAGGGGTCTGCTGATTGGGTCTAGCTGAACCGAGAAACGTTACAGGGTTCGGTCAGTCGTCGTTTACGGAACAAAATTAGTGGCTATGAATGATTTGGATGCCTATAGGGGGCAGTTAGTTCCTCAACTCCATATTGATGAGAGTGTTGTGGCTGGGGGTGGTTCTTGTGGTGAGCATGATTCTGCACAGAATTTGAGCTTACCGATGATAGAACACTTAAAGTTATTGGCGACAGCGGTTTGCTCTGCTGAGGACTCTGTGGTGATTACTAGCGCCAATCTGGAATTTCCTGGACCTGAAATTGTGTTTGTCAATAAAGCATTTACCAGAATGACTGGTTATGGTCCCACAGAGGCGATCGGTCAAACTCCCAGAATTTTGCAAGGAGAAAAAACAGATCGCACGATTTTGGAAAGGATGAAACTGGATCTGAAAGCTGGAGGGGTCTTTTATGGTCAGACAATTAACTATCGCAAGGATGGAAGGGAATTTGTCAATGAGTGGCATATTGAACCTATATATAACGATCGCCAAGAGATAACCCACTATTTAGCTATTCAAAGAGATGTGACTGAACGACAAAATCAACAGAATCGCCTCATCTACGAGGCTAACCATGATAGCCTAACGGGTCTATATAACCGAGGCTACTTTAGAACTGAACTTCAGAAAGCCATAGACCGCACACAAGACTCTCAAGACTATTTGTTTGGTCTGTTGTTTATGGATCTTGACCGCTTTAAATTGATTAATGATAGCTTTGGACATCAAGCGGGAGATCAACTACTGATTGAAATTGGCGATCGTCTACAAAGCTGTATCCGTCCCCAAGATATTCTATCTCGGTGGGGAGGAGATGAATTTGCGATTCTGATTGATGATATCCAAGACCTATCTGAAATTTCTCAACTCACTCATAAAATTCAACAGACAATCAAAAAACCTATTCTGCTCGGGGAAGAGAACCTCGAAACTGTTACCAGTCTTAGTATTGGTATCGCTCTGAGTAGTATGGGGTATAATTGCAGCGAGGATATGCTCCGAGATGCTGATACGGCTTTATATAGAGCGAAAGAGCGAGGGAAGGGAAGTTATGCAATTTTTACCCAAGCTATGCACCACCAAGTCCGACAGCAACTACAGCTAGAAACGGATTTGCGTTATGCTCTCAAACGTCAGGAATTGATACTCAACTATCAGCCAATTATCTCGATGACAACTAATCGGATTGTGGGTTGTGAAGCCTTGCTTAGGTGGGAACATAAAACTTTGGGCTGGGTTTCTCCGGCTAAATTTATTCCTATTGCTGAAGAAACTGGGTTAATTTGTCCCCTGGGAGATTGGGTAATTGAACAGGCTTGTATTCAAGCTAAACAATGGGAATCTATTTATCAAGATTTACCACCATTTATTAGTGTTAATCTGGCGACTAAACAACTAACACAGCCGGGAATTGTCGAGAAAATTCAGGAAATATTAGAAGCGACTAAATGCTCTCCTGAATTGATTAAGTTTGAACTGACAGAAACGGCGATCGCTGAATCGACAGAAGTGGCGGTTACTACTCTCCGAAAAATTAAAGATTTGGGGATTAGATTATGTATAGATGATTTCGGAACCGGACATTCCTCCCTCAGTCGCCTCTCATGTTTTCCTATTGATACCCTGAAAATAGACCGCTCTTTTATTAAGGGTATCAATGCTTCGGAACATCAAACTAAAATTGCCTATGCTATTGTGAAGCTGGCTCAATCCCTAGGAATGGAAACTATTGCTGAAGGGATTGAAAACTTGGAACAATTTTGTCAACTAAAATCTTGGGGATGCGAACTGGCTCAAGGGTTTTTGATGGCTGAACCTATAGCCTCAGAAACTTTCCAAGAAGTTCTTAACCAAAACTTGATTTACCCCATGGAGTGCTAATGACCGCTGAACTAATTGTTAATAACTATCCTGAAGATTTATTCAACGCCTATCAAACGGCGATCGCTGAGTTACGTTTACTCAAAAATGAACTTCGTCAAACTCAGCAAGAATATGCGGAACTGCAAAATATTATCGATCGCACTAACCCGGTTAGTATGATTGATAAACATGGGACGGTTTTAGATGCTAACCTACCTTTTATTGAGATGTGGGGTAAGTCTTGGGAACAGGTGATTAATCACCCTCACCCTTTGTTTGAATCCCCTTATTATTCCCCTACTTTTTGGGAAGAATTATGGTCAGTGGTTAATCAAGGTAATATTTGGGAAGGAGAAATTCAACATCATATTGCTAACGGACAACACATTTGGGTAAAAACAACTATTGTTCCTGTGGAAGCATCATCGGGATTATGTCCTTATCGCTATTGGGTAATTACCAATAAAGATGACACTCAACCGCAGATAGAACAACAACTGCTACAGTTATCCTGGGTTGCTACTCAGACTGATAATGCTGTAATTATTTGTGATTGTGATGGTTATATTGAGTGGGTTAATACCGGATTTGTAACTATTACTGGATATTTCTTTGATGAGGTACAAGGTCGCAAGCCTGGTTCGTTTTTGCCGGGTGCTGACACTAACCCAGATACTATCTTGGAGATTGCTAACGCACTCAAACAACATCAACCTTATCAAGGGGAAATCCTGAACTATAGACGCAATGGAGAAGCCTATTGGCTGTCTATAAGTATTACTCCTGTTTTTGATAAATGGGGAAATTTGACTAAGTTTATTGCTGTGGAAAGTGATATCACTGAACGCCAAAAAATTGCCTCGGCTTGGAGAGAAAGTGAGGTGAGAAATCGCAGCCTGATTGAGGCTATTCCTGATTTGATATTTAGGATAAATTCTCAGGGAGTAATTCTTGACTACTTCCCGGCTAAAAATTCCCCCAATCCCGGTTTACCACCAAATATTGTGGGACAGACAATTGATGCCGTTTTTTCTCAAGATTTGGCTGAATGGACGCGCCATTATTTAACTCAAACCCTCAATACTAGACAAATTCAGCAGGGGGAATATGTGCTATCGGTTTCGGGTAGCTATCACCATTATGAAGCGCGTTATGTCCCTAGTGGTGATGATCAGGTCTTGGCGATTGTTAGGGATATTAGCGATCGCAAAGCTATGGAAGTTAGCCTCAGACTTGAACAGATACAACAACGCCATAAAGCGATCGAGTTATCCCAAACCATACAAGAATTAAAACGCACCCAAACACAATTAATTCAGGCTGAGAA
Organism: Limnospira sp. PMC 289.06; assembly: GCF_032350395.1. Taxonomy (NCBI): domain Bacteria; kingdom Bacillati; phylum Cyanobacteriota; class Cyanophyceae; order Oscillatoriales; family Sirenicapillariaceae; genus Limnospira; species Limnospira sp. PMC 289.06. The sequence continues at coordinate 22,193 of NZ_JARPLC010000058.1, read as the reverse complement.
AATGTCCGGCTTAGGACAAATGGTGGCAGGGGTGGCCCATGAAATCAATAATCCTTTAGGGTTTATACATGGGAATTTGATGCACCTAGAAACCTGCACTCAAGATTTAATTGAACTGGTGAAATTATATCATAAAAACTACCCTCAACCTGTTGAGGAAATTATTAATTTTGCCCAAGAAATTGATTTGCAGTTTATGCTTGATGATTTACCTCATGCTTTGGATTCAATGAAGTTGGGAACTACTCGGATTCAAGATATTGTTGTCTCTTTAAGAAACTTTTCTCGCCTCGATGAAGCTACCCGCAAGGCTGTAGATTTACATGAGGGTATCGAAAGCACTTTACTGATTTTACAAGGTCGCATCAAAATGCACCCAGGTTCGGAAATTCAAATTCTTAAAGATTATGGAGAATTGCCTAAGTTGGAATGCTATCCTAGTCAATTGAATCAGGTATTTATGAATATATTGGCTAATGCGATCGATGCTTTAGCAACTCAACCAGATCCTGGTATAATTACCATCAAAACTACAGTGGAAAAAGCTAATTTTCCCGACCAACTAGACTCTATTGTTATTAAAATTGCTGATAATGGTCCGGGAATTTCTGAATCTATCCAAAGACAGATTTTTAATCCATTTTTTACGACTAAGCCTGTGGGTCAAGGGACGGGTTTGGGATTGTCTATTTCTCATCAAATTGTAGTTGAAAATCACGGCGGAAAATTAGAGTGCAATTCGCAGGTAGGTAGCGGTACAGAATTTGTGATTACCCTCAGCATACCTGAACAGCAAAAATCTGTTACTCATTAATTTCTAGGAAATACTAAATTTTTGTGAAATTTCAGGGAATTGACCATAATTTTCCTATAATGGATAATTAGACTTTTTAGACCTGATTTGGTTATGCAATATTACTTCACTGGCTTTATTGTTATTTTCTTCCTGGTTTGCTATGGCTACAGTTACGTTATTGTGAAATTGGCTAAGGATCGCGGCGACCAATTTTTGCTTTATGGAATGCTGGGGGGTTTATTTGGGTTTATGGCTTTTTGTGCGGCGGCGGTTCCCTTTTTGCATTGGATATTTGACTAACAAATAGGAGTCGATTAAATGCCACAATGGCGGGTGGGGTGTTATAGTTTTTATGGTGAATTACACGGCGATCGCACTCAGCCTATAATTTTGCTATTACATGGCTTTATGGGAAATTGCCGAGACTTTGACCCGGCTATACCCTCCCTTTCTCAGCATTTCTCCTGCTTAACTATTGATTTACCAGGACAAGGAAAAACTCAGGTATTAGCAGGAGATGAAGCCTATCAAATACCAGCGATCGCCTCCGGTTTAATTGGTCTTTTGGATTACCTGAAAATTGATAATTGTGTCCTGATTGGATATTCTATGGGAGGTCGTTTAGGACTCTATTTGATTTTACACTATCCCACACGATTTAAGCAAGCAATTCTGGAATCAGCATCACCAGGACTGAAAACGGAAATTGAGCGATCGCAGCGGCGTTTATCAGATAATCAAATAGCCAATAAACTACAAAATAGTAACTTTCAAGACTTCCTCAACTGGTGGTATAGTTTACCCCTATTTACATCCTTTAAAAACTCGCCCAATTTTGATAAAATTATAGGCGATCGTCTCAAAAATAACCCTACAGAATTAGCGAAAATACTCATAAATTCGGGAACCGGAACCCAGCCACCACTCTGGGATAAGTTATCTCAAAATCAGATACCTTTACTATTATTAGTGGGAGAATTTGACCATAAATTTCAACAAATTAACCGAGAAATTACGGATTTATGTACCTTCGCAACCATAAAAATAGTTCCCGGCTGTGGTCATAACATCCACGGCGAAAATCCCCAAATTTGGGTAGACTTAATCCTTGACTTTATTTCCTAAATATGACAATCTTTAACAAACCCTTAAATAACCAGGTATGAAAACTATTGCTGTTTACCATAATAAAGGTGGAGTAGGTAAAACCACCATAGCCATTAACCTAGCCGCCTGTTTACAAAAACAAGGTCACAAAATACTACTTATCGATTTAGACTCTCAAGCCAACTCCACCTTTGCGACTGGCTTAATGAAATTTTTATTTGTGGAAGATGATGATTTAAGAGATCGCAATGTTTCCCATGTTATCGAATCAGGTGATTATCACTTTATTCCTGATGTCGTCAGAAAAACCGACGGATTTAATCAACCCGAAATTGATGTAATACCCTCCCATATTAACTTAATTGAAAAGCAATATAAACTCAACCAAGTTGCATCTAATAAAACCCGTTTAGTCACCAAGCTAAGGCGAGTTAAAGAAGATTATGATATCGTGATTATTGATACTCCTCCCTCGCGGGATATTTATGCAGAAATTGCCTTAATTGCGGCGGATTATTTAATAATCCCATCAGACCTGAAACCCTTTGCTAATCAAGGATTACCTACGGTTTTAGAATTTATTGGTCAAATTGATGAATTTCGTGCCTTAATTGGTAAAAATGATTTGGCAATTTTGGGGATATTGCCATCTAAAATATCCACCAATTCGCGATTTTTTAATTATGTCTTCCCCAAGCAAAAAGAATCCCTGTTAAATTCCCATAATGTACCGATTATGAATAGCATAATCTTTGAAAGAACAGTTTTGTCTCAATGTACCAACCAGACTATAACTATGGGAGATTTAGAGATACCGGACCCCCAATCTGTGCTAGAATTTGCGCCAGATTCACCAGCAGCGATGGAATTTGTACAGTTGACAGAGGAAGTTTTAGAAAAGTTAGGTAAATAAATCATGATCAGATTTTCTTTGGTGGATGTTAAAAGCATTAATTCTCATGTACCTCGGTCTAATTTTTCCGAATCTGAATTAGAGGAGTTAGCCGATAAAATTTTAGAATGTGGGGGAATTATTAAACCCTTAATCCTGAAAATGCAAGGGTTAGAAAATTATCAAGTTATTTCAGGTAATTTAGAATATTATGCGGCGGTGAAAGCTAGGGAAAAAGACCCCCGCAAAGCTGAGATGGTTAATGCTTTTGTGATTGCTGACAAACATGAAGCTAAGGTATTAAAACAGGTGGAGTTAATTGAGCGTTTTACGGTAACTCCTAGCTTGGTAAATAATCAGATAGGGGAAACTGTAACATTAACGACATCTCCATCTCCTCATTTAGAGTCTCGGTTAAATAATCTTGAACAACGACTAGAAACCTATGTGAGTCAAATTCAGCAGGAATTGAGGGATTATCAACAACAAAATGAACGGCGATTTAAAGCTATAGAATCTCCCCAACCTTCCCCAATGAGAGAGTCAGAGTCGCCAAATCAACCCATTATTAACCCTCTCGATTTATTCAATAGTTTGACTCAGGAGGAGTTATTGAGGCGATTAAATCGGGCTAATATTAGTAATTCTAAAAACTTAGCTAAAGGTATTTGTGAAGCGAGGGAAAAACTGGGTAAATTTATCAATTATCAACAAGTGATTGCTAATGTTAAGGGTTTAGCAGACAAAACTATGATTAAAATTATTGATGCTTGGTCTAGTTAAATGCAATTCAATGACTATCAAATTTAAGTTTAATAAATACTCCCGTAGATTTAAACAGCCTTTAAAAACTCATCACGGACTCTGGGGGGTTAGGGAAGGGATTATTATTGAGTTAATGGACGAAAAGGGTAAAGTTGGCTGGGGAGAAATTGCGCCTCTTAGTTGGTTTGGGTCGGAAACTCTCAGGGAGGCTATGGATTTTTGTGAAAGTCTACCTGGGATAATTACAGAAAATCTGATTTTTTCGATTCCTATGAGTCTCCCAGCTTGTCAGTTTGGCTTGGAGTCGGCTTTAACTCAATTACAGGGAAATGATGAGGAAATACCTAAGCTAGAAAATAGCGGACTGCTTCCTACAGGAAAAGCGGGTTTATCTGCTTGGAAAGATTTAGTTAATAGGGGATATACAACTCTCAAGTGGAAAATCGGGGTTGATAGCATTGATAATGAGTTGAATTGGTTGGAGATATTAGCCAGCCAAATGAGTGAAATTCAAGGGTTATCGCTGCGACTCGATGCGAATGGTGGGTTAAATTTTGCGGAAAGCGATCGCTTGTTAGATATTTGTGATAGAATAAGCCTGGGAGATACTAGCTTTAAAATAGAGTTTTTAGAGCAACCTCTAGGTGTTAATGAGTTAGAGGGAATGTTAGCCTTAACTAAAGGTCATTTAACCTCCATAGCCTTAGATGAATCTGTCGCGACCCTCACCCAAATCAATCAATGTTATCAACAAGGTTGGCGAGGTATTTTTGTGATAAAACCTGCTATAGTAGGTTCCCCAAAGCAGTTAAGGAAATTATATCATACCCTAGGGATTGATGGGGTATTTTCTTCGGTATTTGAAACCGAAATCGGTCAAAAAGCGTCACTACAATTAGCCGCAGAATTATGTCAATCTCATCGCGCGGTAGGATTTGGTATTAATCACTGGTTTGTCGATACTGACTAACTAAAAAATAATTAATCATCCCATAATTATCACATTTTAAACATATTTACCCTCACACAATTCCTCAAGCATATCAACAAGTTTAACTGCATTTTGATAGTATACTCTAATTATTACTGCTGTTTGTAACGCACAACTGTTACATTTTTTATTGTACATTTTTAAAAGCATTGATAGCTTGTTCGAGACGCTTTTCTACAGTTGATTTCTCGGTAGTACGGGAACTGTTGACAGTTACATCCAAGAAATTTTGACTTTTAAAAAGATTTTGATAATTAGTATCGAGTGATTCTTTATCCTTAATAGAACCCTTTTCTAATCGGCGAGCCAAACCCACCATAATACAGTCAAAAACTGCTGCATTAATCTGATTTTTAGGTTTAAAAGCTCGAACCCCCCAAATGTCATAAGCAGTTTCAATAGTGCGAATAAAAGCTAGTTGAATTTCTGATTTATCATACCTATGAAGATGGCGATTTTTACCAATAAAATCATTTAAGAAACCTTTCATCGGTTTTTGATAGTTATCACCCTCAAAATATAGAGCCAGAAAACGCAAAATCATTTCCTGATCTCGCATACGTTTATCAGGTTTTGGGGAACCATATATATCTCGCCAATACTGATGATAATTAAGTTCTGCTAATAAATTATTAAACTCTCCGTGATAGATACAGGCGCGAATTTCTTGAGGTTTTAATTGTTGACCACCAGTATTAAGTCGCTCAAAAATATAGTAAATACTGCTATTATCATCTGAGGGTTCATCCTGTTTAACAATGGTAGCAGGTATAATGGAATCATCGAGTCTACGTCTATCCTCTTCCGAGAGAGTTTGATAAGTTAATCCGTCAAACTTATGAGCTACTTTGGTTAAGGAAAATTCCTTTTGATTAGGTTCAAAAACACCATCATAAAAGTATTGAATAGTCTTTAACCTTTGTTGACCATCAATAACTAGAAGTTTTTGAGTATCTTGTTCTTTAGCGAGAAAAATTCCCGGTACTGGTAGACCCAATAACAGGGACTCAATAAAACGAGATGCTTCTCTATGGTCCCAGACATATCCTCGTTGAAATGTGGGTACATATATGCTGCCATTTTTCATCCGTTTAACTAAACTATCAACGGGATAATCAGCACCATAACTGGTTATTGAATACTTAAAGGTAAGTAGTTCTTCGTCACTATCTTCTAAATTGTGGCTGGGATTTTTTGGCATATCTAATTAGCGATATATTGGGTATAGTAGCAGTTCTTACTATCCTAAAATCCCACAACAATTTGCCATGATATGAAGCCTAAAATAAGGGTGGCTAAATGTTGAGGTAATAGGGTTTTGATGGGTTGGCGGGCAATTTTTTGAGTTAGTAAAATGGCGATTAATATCCCGGATAATAAGGTGGTTCCCTGCAAAAATTCAATGACTGCTGGGTGAGCAACCCAAACGGGGAGACTGGAACCATCTAAGCCAAAAGTAGCAAGGGTAACTGGTAAAATTCTGCCACCTTCTGCTAACCCTAACCGTAGATAATGAGCTAAATTAATGGCTAACGCAAAGGGAAGTAAACCATAAGCTAACTCGATAAATTTCCGAGGCTTTCTTGGGGAAATTAACCGATAAATAAGATGAGCAAAACCGGGAATTATAGCAGGTAAAGCTAAGACTACGGTTGCAACTCCTAAATGTATCCAGAAATTATCTAAATTTAGGGTAAAATTAAAATACTGTTGTAATTGGGGTAAATGATGTAAAAAGACGGCATCTAATAATAAAAACAGTAAGGCTACTTCATAGGTGCGAGGTATATGAGTAGTCCATAATTCAATTCCTGGGGGTCGCAAATTGACCTCAACTGAACGATGGGGACAGGCTTTTAAACAGGTCATACACAATACACAATCTCGATTATCTTCTAATTGTGCAGGGTGAGAATATAAAGGACATCCGGCTGTTTCCATTCCTTCGCCTTTTTGGGGTCCTCCTTTATAGCATTGGTAGGTGTTGCATTCGGCGGAACAGGTTCCCTGCTGTGCGCGTAATTCGGTGATGGCTAATTTGGCAAACATCCCATTCATACCGCCAATGGGACACAGATAACGACACCAAAAACGCCGTTCAAAAATAGCTGAAAAAATCATGGCTCCGGCGGTAATGAGTAGCAATAAACAAGCTGATAAATAGGCGGTATTTGGTAAATCCCACAATTCTTCCCAGAGTAAAATTAGGGCGAATAAACCGAATAAAAACCACCCTCCCCACTTTTCGGCTGACTGTCTCGGCCATTTTTTTAATTGACGCGGAAACAGCCAGAGAGATAGTTTTTGGGTGATTTCTCCGTAAATCATAAAGGGACAAACTGCACACCATACGCGACCTAAAAATGGGAAGATTAACAAAACCAATGGCCACCACCAGGCCCAAAATAGGTTGAGAGCGAAATTTTGCGATCGCGTTTGAGGACCGAGGAATAAAATCGCCACCACGGCGGCAAAAACAGCTACAGTAAAGCCATAATTAATCCGATCCGGCCACCAGGGACTTCTGAGAAATTTGCGGAATTTCGGATAGGTATTTAATAAATTAACTCGGAATTGCTGCTTTTTAGTTTGAGACGGCCAAATAATTTCTTCGGTGATTTCTGCACAGCCTTGGAGTTGAACGATCGCCCTTTCGACCAGGTTTCGTAATTCCCGCAAATTATTGGGAAAATCATAGGCTTGTAGTCGTCGCAAGGCTTCCGGGGTCATCTGGACTCGGTTAATACCTTTATTCCGACAAATTAGGCTAATATTATAATTAACCCAATCGCCAATATCAGATTTTCTTACCCTCAAAGGTGGCACTTTAATCACGGTTTCGACTAAGGTTTCAATCTTAGCCACCATCTTTTCTGATATAATGATAATCCGAGCTTGAGAAACTTTAGCATTGACGGTTTCCGCGCCACCTTTACTGACCGGAATATAAGTTCCTAGTTCTAATAAATTTGAGATGGCGGGGATTAATTCTGGGGGTAATTCTTGGATATTATTAAATATTAAAGTTCCCTTTCCCAAGGCTTCAATTAACCCAGATTTTCCCCCTGTCCGTCCAAATAAATCTGCGCCACTGGTTTGGAGTTTAGAACAATTTACTTGAATGACTGGTTCTCGGCGGTCATCAGACCCAAAATGAATCAAAGCCGCTAAGTTGTCTTTTTCGATTCCTGGTTCCCCAAAAATTAGGACGGATTTACGATTTTTAGAAGCCTCTTTAATTTGCGATCGCAACCTCACCGCATAACGACTTTTTCCGACAATTCCTCGCCGCGCTCTCGGAATTAAATAGGGTTGTAAAATGGCTAACCTTTCCTGCTCATAAACCAATTGAGCGGAAAGTTCCTCGACTTCTTCGGCTAGTTGCTGAGAAAAGGCTTGATTAATTTCGGGATGGGCTTCTACAAACTTGTGAAATTCTCCCGCCTTCATCACCCAAAATTGACAATCTGTTCGGGTAATTAATGTTTGTTGAACTGGATTATTTAACAGTAATGATTGCAGATTAATGGCGATTCCAGGTAAATACTTATCCGCCTTGGGTGCGTCTGGGTTTTCCCAATCACCCGATCGCAAAATATAAAGCCGATCTGGGGAAGTTCCTTTAGTCACCACGACGGTATTTATAGGAATGGTGCGTTCTTCCAGTTGAGGTGCGATCGCCTGCAATATTTCATCATCAAGGAGGCTCAGTGCAGTTCTTTCCTGCAACCATTTCACCAGATCAGTTTGATTCATGGTTTCCCCCTAGATAACTTTCACCGAAAAAGTTACCCTATATTATAACACACATTAAGACAGGAATCACAATTCCGATAAAATCATGTCAACTAATACGCCTATTTTATCTCTGTTAGTTCCCCTCGCATTACTAGGGTTAATTATTCTGGCTGCCGTATTTTTCAGCCAGCAAAAAAACTAACACACTTGAGAGTCTGACGGTTAAGCAAAGCCGGAGCGGGATAGCAGCGACCAGTGTTAAACTGAAGCTGCTAAACCCGCTCACTCATGGCGACCTTTACAGTCAATTAGGAAGCGACACGAGCTGCTGTGCGAGGTCTTCTCCGTCCGGTAGTTGGCTGGGGAGTTTCCGAAGAAGAAGAAGCACTAGAATCAGGACTTTCTTCGGGAGTTTGCATCAACACCACTAACAGAGGATTGCTTTGTAATTCACGCCGCAACAAACGAGCGATCGCTCTTTCAATCTCGGTGCGTACCCCCACCCAATCAATTTGATTACCTTCGCCATTACCAAAGGACCGACTCAACTCTGACCAGCGATCGCTTAAAGTAGCCTCAATCACCTTAACAATATGTTGTTTAAACGCAGCCTGATCAGCAGTCATCACCACCCCTTTCAGGTGAGTTTCAGGAGTCGCCAAAAGTTTACCCTCATCACTAACAGCCACCGCTACAGTAATTAAACCATCCTCAGCCAACTGCTGGCGTTCTTTCAGGACATCATCACGCACAAACCCAGTGCGAGAGGAATCGACCGGCTCAATACCAGAAGGAACTTTACCACCAACGCGAATGGAATTTTCGGTCAACTCCACCACATCACCGTTATTGATAATCACCATATTTTCTGGTGGAATACCCATACTTTTAGCAGTTTTGCTGTGTTGTACTAACATCCGATGTTCACCATGTACAGGAACAAAAAACTTAGGACGAGTCAACGCCAACATCAATTTATGGTCTTCCTGACAACCATGACCGGAAACATGAATACCATGATGGCGGCCATAAATCACATTAGCACCCTGCATCATCAGTTTATCAATAGTATTGACAACCGCAATGGTATTTCCGGGAATCGGGTTAGCAGAAAAGACAATTGTATCCCCTTGTTTAATGCTAATTTGTCGGTGAGCGCCATTAGCAATTCGGGTCATCGCCGCCAAGGGTTCACCCTGGGAACCTGTAGTTAAAATCAACACCTTTTCATCAGGTAAACTGCGAATCGCATTGAGGGGAATAAACAGATTATCAGGACATTTTATATAACCCAAATTCCGAGAATGAGCAATCACATTTAACATCGATCGCCCTACCACAGCCACAGAACGCCCCAATTTTTGAGCAATACTCAGAATAATATTGACCCGGTGAACCGATGAAGCGAAAGTAGTGACCAACACCCGTCCCGAAGCAGTCGCAATAATTCTTTCCAGATTCGGATAAACGGAAGCCTCCGAGGGAGTAAAGCCAGGAACTTCAGCGTTAGTCGAATCACTCAGCAGACAGTGAACCCCTTTTTCCCCATACTCAGCCAACCGCTGAAAATCGAAAAATTCGCCATCCACCGGGGTATGATCCACCTTAAAGTCACCACTATGGATAACTACTCCCACGGGGGTATTAATTGCTACGGTAAAACTATCAGCGATTGAGTGAGTATTGCGGATATATTCCACCAGGAAGTTTTTGCCAATCCGCACTATATCGCGAGGTCTGACCGTTCTTAATTCGGTGCGATCGCTCACCCCCGCCTCTTCTAATTTACCATGAAGCAGAGCCATGGCTAATCTCGGACCATAAATCACCGGAATATCAAACTGTTTCAGGTGAAAAGCAATGCCACCAATATGGTCTTCGTGACCGTGGGTGACAATCATACCCTTAATTTTATCCCGATTTTCCCGCAGGTAGGTAACATCTGGTAAAACTATATTTACGCCGTGCATTCCATCGGTGGGGAAGGCTAAACCAGCATCTAGGATGATGATTTCATCTTCATATTCAAATACACAGGTATTTTTGCCAATTTCGTGGAGTCCACCCAGGGGAATTATTTTCAATTTCGGAGAGTTATCTTCCGGGGTTTGTTCCCTGTTTTTGGGTACATTATCCAACTTTTTGGTGATTTTCACTGACCTAGCAGAAGGTCTAGTTCTGGTGTAAGATTTGCCGTTACTTGACATAATAAAACCTCATTAACTTAGTTTGCCATGGTTGATTTTTCCCGGTTTAAACAGCTATCTATAAGTTTGAATTAAGCAGTCATCAAAACCTAGGAATAATCACAACTATTCAATTGTCTGAAACCCGGATTTTTATTGAATTTACCGAGTTTCAATCAAACCCAATTCGCCCAAAACTCCCTTGACCTTTTCAATCACTTCTGGGGAAGGTTCACACATGGGAGACCGACTCAGACCCACATTCCAGCCCAACAATTTCAGAGCCGCTTTAATCGGAATAGGATTAGTAGTGATAAACAACGTTTTAAACAAACTGAAGAGTTTGATATGAATTTCCGTTGCTTCCTGCACCCGACCCGCTTCAAACATCTGGATCATATCTTGAATTTGCTTCCCTACCAGGTGACTCGCTACACTCACCACCCCAGTTCCACCCACTGCTAACAGTGGTAAAGTCAGGGAATCATCCCCAGAATATATCTGAAACTCTTTAGGTGTCAACTGCCTGATTTGACTAGCTTGGTCTAGGCTGCCACTAGCTTCTTTGATGGCGACAATATTAGGAACCGATGCCAAACGTGCAACGGTTTCCGGTTGGAGATTTTGTCCTGTACGCCCAGGAATATTATATAACACAATCGGCAAATCTGCACAAGCTGAGGCGATCGCCAAAAAGTGTTGATACAATCCCTCTTGGGGAGGCTTGTTGTAATAGGGAACCACCTGCAAAGAACCATCCACCCCCAGTTTAGCGGCTTTCTGAGTGGCGGCGATCGCCTCTTGGGTAGAATTTGACCCCGTACCAGCAATCACCTTAGCCTTACCCGCCACAGCCTGCTGAACCACCTTAAACAACTCATGCTCCTCATCCCAAGTCAGAGTCGGAGACTCTCCAGTAGTGCCACACACCACCAGAGTATCACTGCCATTATCCGCCAAGTGAGCCGCCAGTCGCTCTGCTTCTGGATAGTTAATGCTACCATCTTCCCAAAACGGCGTTACCATTGCCGTCATTACTCTGCCAAAACTTACCATTTCTTTTGTGTCAATTGTGCCGTATAGTTAGCCGTCTTGTTATCATTCATTCCCCCCAACACGGGGGACTTACAGAAGGTCTTTACTTACCAATAATTCAGCAATTTGGACAGCATTTAAAGCCGCTCCCTTGCGAACTTGATCGCCGCATAGCCATAATTCCAACCCACAGGGATGAGAAAGATCCTGGCGGATACGACCCACCAAAACCGGATCGCAGCCCGTTGCATCAATAGGCATGGGGAAATAATTAGCCTGCCAGTCTTCCACCAACTTGACCCCTGGGGCTTGACTCAGGACATCCCGCGCCTTAGCCACATCAAAAGGCTGCTCAAACTCTAAGTTAATCGCCTCCGAGTGGGCACGCAGTACCGGAACCCGTACACAAGTCGCGGAAACTCTCAACTTTTCATCACCAAAAATTTTCCGCGTCTCATTAATCATTTTCATCTCTTCCTCACAATAGCCTAAATCATTGATAGGCGAGTTGTGGGGAAACAGATTAAAAGCCAAGGGGTAGGGGAATATTTCTGCCTGGGGAGTTTTTCCCTGCAAAATCGCCCTGGCTTGGGTTTTCACCTCCTCCATAGCCCTGGCTCCCGCACCACTAGCGGATTGATAAGTAGATACTACTATACGCCGCAGGGGTTGTACCTGATACAGTGGCCAAACCGCCACATTCATCAAAATAGTGGTGCAGTTAGGATTAGCAATAATCCCCTGATGATTAACTACTGCTTCTGGGTTCACTTCTGGCACCACCAGGGGAACTTGGGGGTCCATGCGGAAGGCACTGGAGTTGTCCACTACCACCGCCCCTGCTGCTACGGCTTGGTGAGCCCATTGCTTAGAAGTAGAGCCTCCGGCGGAAGCTAATACCAAATCTACCCCATCAAAACTGCGATCGCCAACGGCTTCTACTGTGAGTTGCTCTCCTCGAAAACGGAGACTATTTCCGGCCGAACGGGGAGAAGCCAATAGCTTCAACTCCGACAGAGGAAAATCGCGACTTTCCAGCAATTCCAGCAACTCGGTTCCCACGGCCCCGGTCGCACCCAAAATAGCAACTCTATAGGATTTTGACAAATTCACTTCCTCCCGGAACTTTAGACAATCGATAATCTGAGAATCAATCAGAAATTTTAATAATATATAAGGCTAATCAGTCTTGTATCTATACTAAAGGCTATTATATCGGTAACTGTGACAGTTGATGTGACAGTCAATGGCGATCGCTACCCATTTCGAGCCATCTACTGATAGCATCAAATATTGGCTAGTCTATCAATTATAGTTCTCCAGAGTTAAAATTGTGGTACAGAAACAATGACACTACCATACCACGAACTGTCAGCATCTGGAACCAAATAGTCTGGGCCTACAACCCAGACAGCAGTTTAGATAGCTCCCTTTCCTTAGTCCGCGCTTAAACAAGGTACATCATGAAAGTCACCCAGGAAAAACTTCCCGCCAGCCAGATTGGACTGGATATCGAAATTTCTCCAGAAATCTCCAAAAATGCCTATGAGAAGGTAATTAACCAATATGCTCGTTCTGCCAATATTCCTGGGTTCCGAAAAGGCAAAGTCCCCCGCCATATCCTAGTCCAGCGACTAGGAGCCTCTAGGATTAAAGCAGCGGCTCTCGATGATTTGATGCAGGAATATTTCCCCAAAATCGTTGAAGAAGAAAAAATCCCGGCCATTGGCAGTTTTGAAGTAGTTGGCAATATTGAAGAACTCATCGAACAGTACGAACCTGGCCAACCCATCACCATCAAAGCGGCTGTAGATGTGGAACCAGAAGTTAAACTCAACAAGTACCAGGATTTTCAGGTCCAAGCTGAAGAGGTCAAATTTGATCCGCAGCAAGTTGATGAGATCCTCGAACGTGAACGGGTGAAAATGGCAACCCTAGTCCCCGTAGAAAAACGACCCGCTCAAAAAGGTGATACCGCCTATGTGGACTTTAAGGGATACTTTACCCCCAAAGGAGCAACGGAACCCGAAGAAATTGAAGGGGGACAAGGTGATAACTACCAAGTGGAACTCACCGAAGGTCAGTTTATCCCCGGTTTTACCGAAGGCATTGAAGGCATGAGTCCTGGGGAAACTAAAGAGCTAAACATTGAGTTTCCGGCTGACTATGGTAAACCGGAATTAGCTGGCTGTCCGGCAACCTTTACGATTACTCTACTCGAACTCAAAGAAAAAGAGTTGCCAGAGTTGGATGATGATTTTGCGGCTGAAGTGAGCGAGTTTGAGACTTTGGCGGAACTACGCGAGTCCCTAGAAAAGCGTTTTCAGGAAGAAAAGGCCGAACAAACTACCTCTAATAAACACAAGGCTTTGGCTGAGGCTTTAGTGGCAGAAATGGAAGTGGAATTGCCGGAAACCCTGGTTAAGGAAGAAGTAGACCGCCTCTTGACTCAGCAGGCTATGCAGTTGAGTAATATGGGCATTGACCTTAAACAACTGTTTAACAGTGAAACTGTACCACGGATGCGAGAACATCTCCGCCCTGATGCGATCGCTCAACTCAAGGAAACTTTGGCTATCAAAGAAGTTGCTAAACAACAATCGATCACTGTCACCGAAGAGGAAATTCAGGCTAAGTGTGAAGAAATGATGGAGCAACTTCAAGGCCAAGAGGTGAACCCAGAGCGCCTACGCATGGTGGTTACTGATGACCTGATTAGCAAAAAGACTTATCAGTGGATTGAAGAACATTCCACCATTGAATTAGTCCCTGAAGGTACTTTAACCCCAGAGGAAGAAGAACCAGAAGATTCAGAAGATTCAGAAGAAGTGGTCGTCGCTGAAGCTGAAGTCGTTACCGACTAGCTATTTGACCACCAGTGGGATCGGGTGTCAAAATTTCCAAAAAGCGCTAACATGGAGTGGGGGAAAGAAAGGCGATCGCACTAATTTTAAGTCGGTTGATCTGTTCTTCTCCCCCAACAATTGCCCTGGCGTTTCCCTAAAATTTCCAATTAACTGTAGAAACAACCATAAGATTAAACTACCATCCGCTTTATGATGATCTCTGAGTATTCCCGCGATTCCATTGGCAGCACCCGTAACAGCCATATAATTAGTGGTTCACAACCAGTTACTATTAACTCATCCGCTGCGGGTGTCATTCCCATGGTAGTTGAACAGTCGGGAATGGGAGAAAGGGCTTTTGACCTCTATTCCCGTCTCCTACGCGATCGCATTATTTTTCTGGGAACACCCATTGACGATGAAGTAGCCAATGCCGTAAGCGCCCAAATGTTGTTTTTGGAATCAGAAGATCCCGAAAAAGATATCCAACTTTACATCAACTCCCCTGGCGGTTCAGTCACCGCAGGTATGGGAATTTACGACACCATGCAACAAATTCGCCCCGATGTGGTGACTATATGTTATGGATTGGCGGCAAGTATGGGTGCATTTCTCCTCGCTTCCGGTACCGCTGGCAAGCGAATGTCCTTACCTAGTTCTCGAATTATGATTCACCAACCCCTAGGCGGCGCTCAAGGACAGGCAATAGACATAGAAATTCAAGCCAAAGAAATTCTCTATCACAAGCACACCCTTAATACACTCTTAGCCCAACATACAGGGCAACCCATAGAGCGCATTAATGCTGATACCGAAAGAGACTTTTTTATGTCCGCCGCCGAAGCTCAAGAATATGGTCTAATAGATCAAGTGATCCTAAAACAGAATCTTCCGGTTCCCGGAGAATCTGTTAGCGCAACATAAAACGAGGCAATTATGTCCAAGTACGACTCCCATTTGAAGTGTTCCTTCTGTGGCAAGTCCCAGGAGCAGGTTCGCAAGTTAATTGCCGGGCCAGGAGTCTACATCTGCGATGAATGCGTGGAACTGTGTAACGAAATTTTGGACGAGGAGCTATTTGATACCAATTCAGCTCCTCCTACACCCCAGGCCAAGCGCCCCCAAGCAGCCCCCACCTCTAAACGTCGCAACACTCCCAGCCGAGTCGCCTTAAATCAAATTCCTAAACCTAGGGAAATTAAGGCCTACCTAGATCATCATGTCATTGGTCAGGATGATGCCAAAAAAGTGCTATCAGTGGCTGTTTACAACCACTACAAGCGTCTAGGCTTTATCCCAGGTCATAGACAGGGTGATGATCAGATCGAACTGCAAAAATCCAATATTTTGCTAATTGGTCCCACTGGGTGCGGTAAAACTCTATTGGCGGAAACTCTGGCTAAAATGCTTGATGTTCCCTTTGCGGTCGCTGACGCTACCACCCTCACTGAGGCGGGCTATGTTGGGGAAGATGTAGAAAATATCCTCCTGCGACTCCTACAAGTGGCTGATTTTGATGTGGAAGAAGCACAGCGCGGCATTGTCTACATCGATGAGATTGATAAAATTGCCCGTAAGAGCGAAAATCCCTCCATTACTAGAGATGTCTCCGGTGAAGGTGTCCAGCAAGCCTTATTGAAAATGCTGGAGGGAACTACTGCTAATGTTCCTCCCCAAGGCGGTCGTAAGCATCCTTATCAAGATTGCATTCAGATTGATACTAGCAACATCCTATTTGTTTGTGGCGGCGCTTTTGTGGGCCTGGAAAAAATTATTGAGCAAAGAAGCGGTAAAAAGTCCATGGGCTTTGTCCGCTCCGGCGAAGAAGTGACCCCAGAACAAAAAGACACAGAAGCTCTCAAGGGTATCGAACCTAATGATTTGGTCAAGTTTGGCTTAATTCCAGAGTTGATCGGTCGTATTCCTATGGTGGCGGTTCTCGATCCTCTCGATGAGAAAACTTTGATGTCAATTCTCACCGAACCTCGCAGCGCTTTGGTCAAACAATACCAAAAATTGCTGCGTATGGATAATGTGCATCTGGAGTTTGAACCTGACGCTATTCAGGCGATCGCCAGAGAAGCCTTCCGCCGTAAAACTGGCGCTCGTGCTTTGCGCGGTATCGTGGAAGAGTTGATGCTAGATGTTATGTATGAACTGCCTTCGCGTAAAGATGTCAAACGATGTCTGGTTACTCAGGCAATGGTTGAGAAGCGATCGACTGCTGAGTTGCTCGTTCATCCTTCCTCATTACCTAAGCCCGAATCGGCTTAATCTCCCTCTCTGGTTTAAGGAAGATCAAAAAATGAGTTGTTTAACCTAACTCTAATTGGCTTCCTTACAGGGTGTTCCTACCCTAATTTCCGGCTTGGGATAAGTTTTGCTAATCTTTACCCCCGCAACAGTTTTCAAATTCCAAAGATTGTTAAGAATTATTACAATTTTATTGCTAATTACTTGCAAAAGGTTGACGAAATCATAGGGGTTGTAGTACCATCAGAGAAATAGCACCCAAGGCGTTGTTGTGTCTACTGCCAAAAATAGAGGCTAAAACCCTCATTGCGTGGCAGATTCGATTATTTTCTGAGGAGATTTTAAAACTGGCGATGCACGAGTTTTCAGTGATTTAGGGTCCGTCCCAGTTTACCCTCTTGACAAAAAACCCAGTTTGTGCATAGACTCAGACAGCCATAATCCCAAAAATTTAGTTAGCACTCCCCAAACCTATAATTTTTAGCACTGATGAATATTAACTACCTTGATAGTTTACGCGACGAAATATTACAGGCAGTTGATGGGTATGACTCAAATACAAATCCGGTGTTTCATGAAACCATGAGGAAGCATTTTCCGGGCAGTTTACCGATGAAAGATTATATAAAAAAGACCTATATTGAACTGAAAAATTATGGCTTTGAAACCGGAAAAACCATTGGTATGGTCGCGATTTTTCGGGATGAAATCACCGATATTTTAATGGATGAAGTCATCAAATATTGGGGTAAAACCTTTTTTGATAATATTCGGCGATTTACATTTTATGCAATGCCACATATTGCTATTTCCAAAAATGGAGAAATCGGCAAAGTTTATCGGTCGGGAATAGATAAGGCTTCCCATGCTTGTGGTGCTTTAGAAGCAATTGTTAAGGAGTTAGAATCTGGTTGTCTGCAATTAATGACTGATATGCAGGATATTGAGCAATCTATCATCCGTCAAAAAAACATTTCGGCGCTGAAATATGGCGACAAACCGAATCTAGTAGAAATGACGCAGTTAGCCAGTAAAATCATTTCAGAAGATGTAGAGAAGTTGTTATCTTCGGTGGATAATTCCCTGTTTAACTATGCGGTGATGACTGGGATTCAGATTCATGGTCCCATGGATACTCATTGGATTTACCCCCAAGATTTTTATGTGGTGAGTTCCCAGTTACCAGGAGGCAAGAAAAACCTATCTTTATAGGATTATAGCAGAACGGTTAACGCACCGATTAACTGGAAAGAACTGATGCGATCGCCTTTAAAAACCCATTTAAAAACTCAGCACATCAGTTCTCAGGTAGCGCCAAAATTAGATATCCAAATCAGTGATATCCAAACGAGGAGCATGATCCTCAATAAACTGGCGACGAGGCGCAACCCGATCGCCCATTAACACAGTAAAGATGTGATCAGCCTCCGCCGCATCCTCAATTTCCACCCGTTTAATGCTGCGAGTTTCCGGGTTCATAGTTGTATCCCAGAGTTGATTGGGCATCATTTCCCCCAACCCCTTAAACCGTTGGATGGTGTAATTAGCATTATCGGGGAACTCAGCCAATTGTTGCTGCAATTGTTGCTCATTATAGCAATAGTAGTGATTGCGTCCCCGTTCCACCTTATAAAGAGGCGGACAGGCGATATAAATAAAACCCTGAGCAACCAACTCTCGCTGATAGCGATAGAAAAAGGTTAACAGCAAAGTCCGAATATGAGCCCCATCAACATCAGCATCAGTCATAATGATGACCTTGTGATAGCGCAACTGAGACGAGTCAAACTCTTCGCCCTTAATACCCAATCCCAAAGCCGTAATTAGTGATTGAATCTCATTATTTTTATAGATTTTCGCATCATCAGTTTTCTCAATGTTCAGAATCTTACCACGCAGGGGTAAAATCGCTTGAGTACGGCGATCGCGTCCTTGTTTAGCGCTACCACCCGCACTATCTCCCTCAACCAAAAAGATTTCCGACTCTTCCGGGTCACGGCTGCTACAGTCTGCCAACTTTCCTGGTAACGGAGAAGATTCTAACACCGATTTGCGGCGTACCAAATCCCGCGCGCGCCGTGCTGCTTCCGCCGCCTTAAAAGCCTGAATAGCTTTTTCTAAAATGGCATCAGCCACATTAGGGTTAAAATCGAGAAACTCAGTCAGAACCTCTCCCACCAGGGAATCGACAATTCCGCGAACTTCGGTATTTCCCAGCTTGGTTTTAGTTTGTCCCTCAAATTCCGGGTCAGGAACCTTAACAGAAATCACCCCAGTCAAACCTTCCCGGACATTTTCCCCTCCCAGGTTAGGCTCATTATCCTTTATTTTATTGCGCTTACGAGCGATCGCATTCATGGTGCGAGTCAGCACAGTTTTCAGCCCTTCCAAATGGGTACCACCATCAACGGTGCGGATATTGTTAGCAAAACCCAAAATCGTATCGCTGTAGGCATCAACACACCACTGTAGAGCCACTTCCACCTGAACATTATTGCGTTCACCAGACACATAAATAGTATCCTCGTGGAGAGCCTGCTTTTCCCGGTTCATGTAGGTAACATATTCCTTAATCCCCCCCTCGTAACAGTAACTCTCAACCTTAGCCTCTTCCCGTTTGAGTAACTCCAGCCTGTTATCCGTGAGAGTAATGCGTACCCCCGCATTCAGATAAGCCAGTTCCCTTAAACGGCTGGCAATGGTATCATATTCAAACTCTATCCCCGTGGTGAAAATCTTGGTATCGGGTTTAAAACAGACAGAAGTTCCCGTTTGGCTTTCTTTGCTAGAGTGTTCCTCTAGTTCTGTCACCGGAACCCCTCGCTCATAACGTTGAACGTATCGTTTGTGGTCTCGTAATACTGTTACTTCCACCCATTCCGATAAAGCGTTCACAACGGAGATACCCACCCCGTGTAAGCCGCCTGATACCTTATAGCCACCACCGCCGAACTTTCCTCCGGCATGGAGAACAGTCATTACGGTTTCTAGGGCTGATCTGCCAGTTTTAGAGTGGGTGTCAATGGGGATACCTCGGCCATCGTCAGTTACTCTGACGGAGTTATCTGGGTTGATATCAACTTCGATGTGGGTGCAATAGCCAGCTAACGCCTCATCAACGGAGTTATCAACAACCTCATAAACTAAGTGGTGAAGGCCGCGCGGTCCGGTAGAACCAATATACATCCCCGGACGTTTGCGGACTGCTTCAAGACCTTCAAGAACTTGGATCTGGTCTGCTGAGTACGTGCTGGTCATCTAAAAACTGCTCCAATAATGGCGCTGAAGCCCTGGGGCCTCAAAAATGATAAATATAGCCAAAATTGTAACACAAAAGGGTTATAGACGAGATTAGGGTAGGCTAAATTGAAGTTTTGATATGGGATGGACAAATACTAGAATCGATGATGATCAACTTTTCACTCCTCCAACTGGGGTGATTGTGGTTTGTGGTGCGACAGCCACCGGAAAATCCGGGTTAGCCCTAACCTTGGCTAAACGCCTGGAAACAGTGATTATCAGCGCCGACTCACGCCAAGTATACCGGGAGTTTGACATCGGAACTGCTAAACCTACTTTAGCAGAAAGGGAACAAGTCCCCCATTATCTGATTGATATCTGCGATCCGACCGAAACCCTAACTTTAGCAGATTATCAGGATCGGGCTAATCAGTTAATCAGCCAATCCGATATATTAGCGGGACCGGGTAAGCCTTTACTTCTGGTGGGAGGAACAGGGTTATATATTAAGGCGATCGCCGCTGGTTTGAAAATTCCCAGAGTTCCACCACACCCCCAATTGCGATCGCAACTCACAGCTTTGGGTCAACCTTTCGCATACAGTATGTTACAGCAGGTTGATCCTATCGCCGCCCAAAAAATTCACCCCAATGATGCTGTACGCACCCTCAGAGGTTTAGAAGTTTATTATGTCACCGGACAAACCATCTCAGCCCAACAAGGGGAAAACCCGCCTAATTACCCGATTTTGCAGTTAGGTCTAACCTGTCAAGACCCACTCACCCTCACCCGGCGGATCTGCGATCGCACTGAGGCTATGATAGAATCAGGCTTGGTGGCGGAAGTGCAAAGTTTAGGCGATCGCTACGGTCAAGATTTACCCCTATTGAAAACTTTAGGCTATCAGGAGATTAGTCAATACCTAGCTGGCGATATTACCCTCGCCGCCGCCAAAGAATTGACAGTTTTGCATACTCGCCAATTTGCTAAACGACAAAACACCTGGTTTAAGGCTATTCCTCAAATTCACTGGTTTGATGCTGATAGTAACAACTTAGTAGACCAAGTTTGGGAAACCATTAACCGTTTTTTAATCGTTTTTTAACTCATCATTAACCTACACAGATTAAATCTCCCCACTGACCCTAACTGGAGGATAAATGAGGAGTAACTTGGAAAACAAGGAGAGAATCATGTCCCGCCCTTATTTTATCACAAGTTAGTTAGTTTAGTGTCGGGCAGACAGATTACCCACTCACCAATTAGCTATCCGCTGCATCAGAAACATCCTCAATAGTCCGTTGTGCAGACTTCTTAGCCTCTCCTACTTTTTCCTTAACTACATCAGCAGTATCTTCTAACTGTCGTTTAGCTTCCTTAGCCATATCTCCACCTTCCTGCTTAACTACATCAGCAGTATCTTCTAACTGTCGTTTAGCTTTCTTAGTCATATTTCCACCTTCTTCCTTAACTATACCCGTAGCCTCTTCCACCTTAGTCTGTACTTCCGCACCCAGGTCTTCAAGTTCCTGACGAAAATCACTCAAATTTTCAGCTACATTTTCCTGAGACTTACCCGCCTCTGAATTATCGTAACTAGCAGTTTCCGTGGTGCCGCAAGCTGCTGTCACCAATAGTAAAGTCACCGCCATTAACACCGTCACCAAATGACCCAATCTCAGAGACTTCATAAAATCAGACAATCGTTTCATCAAAAAACTCCTTAAATTAACTGCAATTGTAGACAAAAAATAAATTTATCTATCATTTATCATCACAAATTATGGGCTATTTGGTATCTATCATAAGGTAGAAATCTGGTGATTTTCCCGGTATTTATACCGGCGATTTTTCTGATACCTGGCTGGACAATATAACTATGTCAACCCCTCCCATGGCTACGCGCGATCGCCATTAAAGTTGAGCAACTGCTTGATATATACCCTGTAGATAATCTGCAATATCCTCTATTTCTAAACCCAAAATACTATAGTCTAGTAAAACTTGACGGGTGGGGGTTTCATCTTCCTGGTTAGCAAATTCAACTAAGCGTTTTTGTGGTAGACCCTGGAGGTCAACCTGAAACTATTACGATCGCCTAACTGTATCGGGAATAGGGAGGAAGGGTTTTTGTGGTAGACCCTTGAGGTCAACCTAAAACTATTGCGATGGTGTAACTGTATCGGGAATAGGGAGGAAGGGTTTTTGTGGTAGACCCTTGAGGTCAACCTAAAACTATTGCGATGGTGTAACTGTATCGGGAATAGGGAGGAAGGGTTTTTGTGGTAGACCCTTGAGGTCAACCTAAAACTATTGCGATGGTGTAACTGTATCGGGAATAGGG